>JBFYPZ010000036.1:0-18016 GCA_041303035.1 Flavobacteriaceae bacterium | reverse complement strand
GGCTAAAACAGAAAAGACCACATCAAAGATCCTTTTGATCAGTATGTTTTTGGGATCATCGAAAGGAAGTTTTTTCACATTCAGGATCAGGGTGTTTTCGTAGTACTCCACGGTAAAATGCTTGCCGTAAAATTCCCCGGATTCGGGGATAAGCTTGATGTTTTTGGAATGTTTCACGGCGAACTTGGTGAACAGCTTGATCTGTTCCTTGTCCAGCGCGGCGAGTGAGCAGTAAATTTCATCCATGTGATTAAGCATTATGTATTCCCGGCTTTCCTTTATTGTTCCGAGATATTTCTCTTCCGAACTTCCCTTATCCGAAAAAAAACCAAAATAGCGGTAACCCAGATCCTTTCTTTCATCGAAAAGTTTAATTAGCCTTTCGGTTGTCTGGTCAAGGCCAAGTACAACCACATTTCTGAAATCCTTCCCGCTTCTGCGAACCATTTTCAGCAGGTAAAAGGAAAAAAATTTAAAAACGGCTGTTGCTCCAAAAATAAGGGCAAAGACCCCAAGCAGCTTATTTATACCGACAGCCTTCGCAAAAATTCCAAAATAGGCGAAATAGGCAAGAAAGAACAGGGAAAACTGCACTGCCAATAGCGTGATCAGCCTGAAGAATACCGTAAATCTGTAGATCTTATAAAATCCGCTGTAAGAACTTAAAATGATCCAGAACAGGTTCATATAAATAAAAAAACTCCAGCCCAAGACCCTAATTTCTGCAAAACAAAGAAAGATCGCATTGATCATGAGAAGATCTGCAAAGAGAGAAAATGGTCTTATCAGGTTAGAATATCCTTTTTTCAAAACAGGAATAATTAAACGGTCTTGCTTTTAATGATCTCATTAACAAGAAAATCCAGTTGAAAAAGTTTTTTGGAAACCGATATTTGGCCGGAATTTTCTGTTTTGCCAAGATCAGTAATTTCTTTCAACTTTTTACAAATTTCTTCATTATCCCATAAAGTAACAAAGGTATTCAGACCGTACGTTCGAAAAAGGGTTTCCAGTTCGCTCCCTTTATCGGTTATGACCAAAAGATTGCAGCCCGAAGCCAGCAGATTGGGCAATTTTGAAGGCAGTGAACCTTTGGAGGTCCCTTTTTTTTGAGGAATGATCTGAACCGTACTTTTATTGTACAGCTCGAAAAGATCCTGCTCTTCAACAAGATTGTGAAAACGTATGAATGGATTTTTATTCGTTTCTTTTAGTTTGCTGAAGTAAACCCCATCAGAAAAAAAATGAAAATCGGTATTCGGTATCCTTTCAGAAGCGTAATTAAAAAGTTCATACAGCTTCGATGGATCCTGTTTTTCGCCGAGAGCACCTGCGTAAACAATGTGTTTTTTGTTTTTTGGCAACAGATCAGACAAATTATTTGTTGTTGAGGAAGTATCTATATTGACAAAAGGATATTGGACAAACAGTTTATTTTGGTCTAAATGATAGCAGGAAGCTGCGGTTTTCTTCATTTCCTCAGAGAGAAAAATCAATTTATCACAGTTCTGAAAATTTGCTTTTTCAATGTTATACATGAAATAATGAAGCGATTTTTTCAGGGCCCCTGATCGATTTCTGATATAAACCTCCTGCAGGTCGTGAACCAGGGCAACTTTTATTGTCTTCCTCCACAAAAAAGGAAGTATACTATAAAATGCCAGACTTGGTGGAAAAACCGGTACTATCAGATCAGTTTCATCTCTGAGTTTATAGAAGGTTTTTAAAACAAAAAATGCATAGCCCAATTCGAGCAGGGCCCTTTTTAAAAATAAATTTTTTGGATAATTCATGTTGGCTCCACCCCTGATGATCTTTATTCCCTCTATTTCACGCTCTGTTTTTTTAGCACTCCAGGAAGGATACAATGGATGTGAACAAATTACAGTTACTTCCATCCCTTTGTCCCGCAAGGCTTTGGCCAATGTTGTATTGAATTTTCCGGTTGAGATCGGTTCAGGAAAAAAGAAGGGAGAAAGTATTAGAATTTTCATTTTAGAGATCATCATTGCTTCTGTCTCTGATTACCTTTGCCGGACTGCCATAACATACTTTGCCTGCCGGCAGGTTGCTGAAAATACTGCTGCGCGCACCAACTACAGTACCTTTTCCGACTGTGATGCCGCAGGCAACAAACACATCTGTTGCTAACCAGCATTCATCTTCAATGCGGATCTTTTCTGAATAAATAGGAAATGCAGCTTTATTATATTTATGTGAACCGGCAGATAAATAACACTTTTGAGAAATTACCGTATCGGCGCCTATTTCAATTTCTCCCAGGCTGTAAAGCACCACATCGTCACCAAGCCAGCTGCGTTCACCTATTTTTACTTTCCAGGGATAGG
This sequence comes from Flavobacteriaceae bacterium, assembly GCA_041303035.1. Classification (GTDB taxonomy): domain Bacteria; phylum Bacteroidota; class Bacteroidia; order Flavobacteriales; family Flavobacteriaceae; genus Namhaeicola. The sequence continues at coordinate 15,668 of JBFYPZ010000036.1, read as the reverse complement.
TCACTTTTACGGATGGCCTCAAAATTACGCCTGCGCCGATACGGGCACCAAAAAGCCGCAGCAAAAAACGCCTCCAGCCATACATAAACTGGGGTGATAAGTTAAAAAATAATGCCTGAACAAACCACCAGGTCTGCACCACAAACACATTTCTGCCCCTGAAGTTCTTTGGAAATCTGTACAAGCTTAAATCCTGAACCTTCATCAGTTATTTAGAATTTTTAAAAGTTGCTCCCTAAACCGGCTCAGGGTAAAATTTTTAAGAAAATAGTCCTTGTTATTCAGGGCAATTCTCTCTGTCAGATCCATATTTTTCTCAATAAAAATAAGAGTTTCAACCAAATTTTCTGTACTGTTATCTTCTAAAAAAAATCCTTGTTCCTTGTGCCTCATCAAGTCCATAATCCCTTCAAGTCTGGCAGTAACTATGAGATTTCCTGTTGCCATCGCTTCTATAATGGAAATGGGCTGCCCCTCCATCTTATAAAAAGTCGGCAGAACGAACACATTGCTCCATTGCATCAATCGCTTCTTTTCTGTTCCCTCAACCGTGCCAAGATACACTGTATTTTTTAGTTTTCCCATAACAGCCAAAATTGCCTCTTTGCTCTTGGGATCCATATTTCCGGCAATTCTTGCCTCGTAGTTTAAATTTCTCTTTTCCAGTTCCAATAAAGCCTCGAGCAGTATAAAGATCCCCTTCTCCTTCATCAGGCTGCTCAAATACACGATTCTCATCCCGGAAAAATCTTTTTTATTCTCCGGGTCCAGCAGATAATCTTCAGCAAAATTAAACAAAACATGGATACGCTTTTCCTCCATGAACGGACTCAGATTCTTTCGCAAGGCTTCAGATAGAACGATCCCTTTGGTTCCTTTTGATAACAAGAAATGGAAAATGGTTTTTTTGATCCCGCTCAGGGATTCATATTCGTTTCTCACATGATTGCCATGCATGTGAAATATGATCTCTTTATTCAACATCCAGCCCAAAATGATAAAAAAAGCATATTTAAGAACACCATAAAAAGTCTGTCCGGGGGTAATATAGACGGCATCTGCCTGCATCAGTTTATGAAATTGCAGATTTAGTGATAAGTAAAAAAAGAACTTGGACCAGGTAAATGTTCCTATGCCTTCCTCAAATTCCGGATAAGAGGTATTGATATAATCCGGCCTGAAAGATTCACTTTCCTTTAAACACTGTAAAACTGTTCTGTTTGCCAGTGATACGCCGGTTATGGGATCCGGAAAAGGACCTATCAACAATATGGATCTATTTTTCTGCAAGCGGTTTGTAATTGAGGAGGGCAAAATAATTCAGAAATAAGGAAAAGAAAATCACCCCATCTTCTCTTTCAAGGATATTTTCTGTGAACATGACTATCATATAAAAAGTAACAACCAAAAATAAGAGATGATTTTTATGTTTGACAGATAAAAAAAAGTTCCTGCCCAACAAAAAAACCAGAGCCAAAAATGAAAAAAGGCCTCCAATTAACCAGCTGCTAAGGTATTGGTTGTGCGCATTGTAGTTCTTTTCCAACAGAAACGTCAAGTCCTTTTCTTTGTAACTCTGTTTTAGTTTGTCATTGTAGTCCCCAATACCATATCCAAAAACCGGAGATCTTTGAATTAGCCCGGCCGCTTCTACATAAATAGCCTGTCGCAGATCTGTTGAATTTGCATTTTCCTCTGCAAGGTTTTCTGTAGTGAGCAATTCCTTAAACCGGTCTCTGGTATTCGGTACGGCAAAAATCAAAACCAGCATCAAAAGAAGTGCGAAAAAACCCAGGATTCTGTAATTCTTTTTTACAAATAAAAATGAGCTGATTAAAATTGTTCCTATTAATGCAATTATGGGCCCTTTTCTGGCATAAACCATCAAAAAAGACAACAAGACAAGCTGGATCAACAGCAGTCCGAGTTTTGTTCCCGGTCTTTTGCATTTTACAAAAACAACAGCCGAAAACAAAAGGGCCAGAGCGCAATGCATGGAAATGTAAATGGGATGTATGCTGTATTTTCCTAGCCTGACATTTACGATCTCGGGCATATGAATGAGCGTATCTTTAAAGGAGAAATAATTAGACCAAAAAAACAAGAATACAGATACATTGAATAAAAAAACGGTGATGATATAGACCTGTAAATAACGGTAACGGTTCTCGAGTAAGTCCTCTTTAAAACGGTTGCTGAAGAATGAAAAAAGCAGCGGAAACACGATAAGAGAGGACATTGTTTGCAATTTCTTGAACGCATAGCTCAGGTTTTCACTGTAAAGGAGGGTTGCAAGAAGTGTAAAATAAAATAAAGCCTGAACAAAAAAATACTGCTTATTTATGATCATGCCGTTTTTTAAGGCAAAATAGATAAGCACAAGCGCAAAGATCAGTATAACAATTGCTTTGATATTTGATGGGAATACCACCAGAGCAAATACAAAACCGAGGCAGCTTTTTATAAGGCTCAGTTCCTTTGGTACAATATGTACTGCTTTACTCATTTTTTTTCTTTATAACCAATTGTGCTATCAGGTATTCTGTTATTTTAGGTATGGCCATTGCTCCAATCAGGGCACCGATATAAAAGGTAAAGCCATTCGTAAAATCGCCTCGCAGCAAAAAGATCAAATGTATGCCGAAATACAAAGCCATGGTCTTTTTGAGATAACTTGCGCTGTACAACCAGGGAATCATTTTAATAATTACATAAGCGAGTATCACCGCGGCGGCAAATACCCCCAAAAGTCCAAAATTTATATATCCTTCGGATACCAGTGGATTGGAAAGATTTGAAAAATTAAACCCATAATCCTCTATGAGGTATTCACCAACCAGTTTTCCTGTTGAATTTGGTTTAGCTTCCCACACACTCCTGGGTATAAAAAAGAGCAGGGCACTCAATAACTGGTATCCGTAAGAAAAACCGTGTTTTCCAACATAATCCAATGTCGCCATGATATTTGAAAAAGCATCGTAATGCAAGGTTCCAAAGGTCTTGATAACACCCCCTCCTTTGATCTCTTCCAGTAATATTTCCGGACGCTGATAGATCTCTGAAAAAGAAGCATCTGTATGCGTTAAAATCGATGTCATTGGAAAAATAATGATCATGGAAAAAAACAAAAAAGAAAGCATTTTTATGTTGGAATTCAGCCAGTTGGGAGCAAATAAGAAAAGCAGACAGATATAAACCGGACCCAGGGCATTTCTTTTTTCCGTAAACGGATTCTTAAACCAGAAGATCAGAAGCAGCAGGATCAGAAAAATAAGGGCAACGGTCAATTTGTTGAGCTCATTTTTACTGCCTTTTTCAAAATACTGAAAACAAAGCAGCAGGCCACCGAATGGCACCAGGAAAAGGACTTTTTTCCAAAGCAGGTACTCCATCACAGATACATTGTCTTCAATCCAGTTGGGTGTTTCAATTTCAATTAAAACAAAATCAAAACTCAGAAAAAATATGATCAGACTTATAATAGCCACAGTGAATATGGTAAGCGGAAATATACTGTAAATGTGAGATCCGTTGATATTTTTATTTAGAGTAGTTCTTTTTTTAAAGAATACATAGCTGACAAAAAAAACGCAGTTAAACAAGAGAATCAGGGCATTGGTGTATACTGTAAGCCTTTCGTTATAAGGAAAGAAATTTGCAAATTTTGGTTTTGTCAGTTCATGAAAAGAATCTATTTGAATCATGGGCGCCACCAAAAAAAAAAGAAAATTAAAAACGATAAACGCTGATAAAAATGGCGAAAACTGTTTTTCAAAATACAAATGATAGATCGTGAAGCCCAGGAGTACAAGTCCATTGACAAAAAAAGACAGCCAAACCCATGGTGAAGCCGTAAATGAAATAAAGAGTATTGCTGATACCAGCATATAAACCGTCAGTAAGACTCCTCTTAAATTCATTGACATTTTAAAATTTTTCTTTGATGTGTGTAATAAACCCTGATCAATACCAGGATGATATCAGAAATGACCCTAAGATACACCAAATTCCAAAAAGTCATATGCCCGGTGAGGATTAAAATAATAACGACAAGAATATAAAGAGCTGAAGAAATAATCAAGGAATAGTTAAACTCTTTTGTATAACCAAAAGCCAGCAGGGTGCAGGAACCCAGGATAAATGTGAGCGCAGAAAAGGGAACCATTACAGACAAGGCCTGGAGTACTTCTTTGTATTTTATCATTTCTGTACCTCCAAAAATTCCCAATAAACTATCCGAAAAGCTGTACAAAAGTACCATAAGTACCATCCCTGCAAGGAAGCTCAGGGCAATTAAACGGCGGATCAGTTTTTTGTCCTTGTTTCTTGTCACTGTTGGATAAACCGCTTGTTGCAGAATATCAAAAGGAATGATGGCCACCAGCACAATTTTAAGTGCCACATCAAATCCGGCAACGAATTCCATAGAAAAATAAAGCCCTATCAAAAAAATGGTTGCAAAATTGAAGGTCAGGGATAAGAACATTCCCAGAAAGAACATATAGGCATCTTTTACATACCCTTTTATTACAGGCATCTTTACCCATACCGGTTTAAAATTGTGGTTCTTTACAAGGCTTATATATCCAGCTGTCCCCATCAAAATATTCGTTATCACCAGTAAAAAAACAAATAAAAGGAGGTCCTCAGGACCTTTGATGAAAATAAAAGTTCCGGCAAGAAGCATCAATTTAGAAAAAACCGTGATATACATGGCTTCTTTTAATTTTTCTATCCCCTGATAAAACCATATGGGAAACAGCACCTCTCCTAAACCCATAAACAACATCAGAAAAAGTATGTTGCTGTGAATGGAAAAAGGTTTAAAAAAGGATAAGGCGAATAACAAAACAAAACCCAGGATCAGAAGGCAAAGTTTTATAGCCAGTATCGAGGTGATGATCTCGTTTATCCGATTCTTGTCTTCCCGGTTCTCCACAATATACCTGGCAGCGTAAATGTTAAATCCAAAATTCACAAAAATGATCAAAAACTGAATGATTGCCTCGGACCAGGTGAGGAGTCCATAATTGATTTCGCCCAAAATCCTGACCAGATAAGCGACAAGAAAAAACTTTACAGCAATATTAATCAGTCTCAGAAAAGACAGGTAGGAAATGTTTTTTAGTATAAGGTTGTTGTCAGTGTTGCGAAACTTAAACATCAGAAAGGTTGTTCATTGATTTCTTAATGTTTACAAAGATGCTGTTTTTAAACTGTTTTACTTTTTGTAATTCAATAAATACCTGTTCAGGCCTCTAAAAAGTATGGCCAGCAACATCAGCAATCCAAAGCCCAGGCCCAGTATAAACGTGTATTTTTTATACCATTCTCTTTCTTTAGAGCCTGATATGGTGAAATCGGAAACTACATTGATGATCTCCGTGGTTTCAGCCTTTTCCAGGTTATTTTCTATCAGTTCTTTGTTGAGCAGCAAGCTTTCGGAAAACAGTTCCAGTTCTCCGGTTTTTTTGGCTCCTTCTGCCAGGGTGATCGAGGTTCCTGTTTCTGCTTTTTTTGCTTCCAAAAGTAAAACCTCATTATAAATCTTTCTCAGGCTGTCAACCTCCAGCAGCGACTTTCTTAAAACCATTTCATTCTGCAGCAGATTTTCATCATTGATCTTCTTTTGGTTTTTGAAATAGGCATTGTTCCCGACCGAACTGACTATAGGATCCCTCAGTTTTTCAAATATGCGGTTGTCATTGGATTTTACTGTTATTTTATGATACCTGTAATCATAGTCAGTAAAGGCTTTTTTGAAGGATTCTATGTCTATTCTGCTGATCATCACTGTATCAATATTTTCAACAAAACTGTTGAAAAACTCATATTTCTCATTTTCATTCCTGATCGGTTCCACATAAAAACCTTTCAGTTCTTTTGCCTCTTCGGGGGAAATATTCAGTAAGGAAGCCAATTGATCCGCTTCCTTTTGCTTTACCAGCTCATGATAAAACAAAATATTGTTGTAGAGCTGTTGGGTGCTTTTGAAATTCGGTTTAACAACCATATTTGAATAATACGGCTTTGAAATACTTGAGTCCAGAAACAAACCGATTCCCGCTCCAAGAATCATGGAAATACCTAATTTCAACAGATTGTTTCGCACAAAAATCAACAGCTGAACCAACAGGTGAAACAGGCCCTTTAAAAACCCAAGGATTGCATTGAATAAGTTTTTGAATCCTTTACCTATGATTTTAAATAAGTTCCCAAGGTCTACCTCATCATTTTGTGGTATATTTTGTTTTTCAGCCATTATATAGGTAATTATTTAATCATTAAATATTTGCTCAAGGATCTTTTGGGTGATCAGATAAGTGGGTTTTACCCCGGCAGTTCCCAGTCCGCCTGAAGCCAGGGTACTTCCTGTTTCAAGAGGATTGTCCGATGCGTAATACGCATAGCGGACCTGTACTTTTTTCTTGATATTCCCCCTTATTTTTGACGCCGACTGAATTGCTTTCTGGTAATGTGCACCTTCCATTTCGAGTCCGATCACTTTCCAGCTGGAATTATAAAAAAATTCAAGCAAGTCCTTGTTTTGCAAAGAAGTTCCCAGCACAGTGACCATGGTTCCTGAGAACACATCGATGCCGTGTCCATTTAAATCCTTGGTGCTCAGTCTGTTCTTAAAAGGATAATTGTCTGCCGTACCTTCAAAAATATGGGCTGTCGGGATCATAATATCACCTTTCCCCCCTTTTAAAATACCTGCCTTTCCCATGATTGAAACCGAATCGATGTTCAGGAAACTCTTTTCTCCGCTTTCGCTGATATACGGTTTTAACAATTCGTCTAAGGTTTCGTAGGCCTGCTCTCCAAATGCATAATCCATGACAACGATCACCGGTCTTTCTTCACCGGTTTTACGGGTTTTAAAGATCGTTTTATCAAAATCGATCCTGGCTGTATCAATGATCTGCACATCTATATTGGTGCCGGAGGTGTCATCAACAAACACCAGGCCGTTCTTTGCTGCCGATTTCTTGACCGCTTTTTGCAGGTGATCGTTTTCTTCTTTACTCAACAGCTCAAACATGCCCATTCCGGGATTTTTTTCGAATTCCTGAGGAAGGGCCAGTTTTATATACAAAGAGTTCATAACACTGTGCATGTTGGCGCTGATGATGTGGATTTCGCGGTGCAGCAGATTTTTCTGATATATAAAATCTTTAATGCGCTTAGCCCATTTTTCCCCATAAATATGATGGCCGATTTGTTCACGCAGAACCGGACTAAAATTGATGACTCGCTTTTTGTCTTCAAGGATCTCTTTTATCGCCAGATTGCCCATCCAGAAAATGATCTCAAAAAAACGGTTGGGCCTTTCTTTGGTCTCGAATTTGTCATAAAAGATCTGAACCTCCTGAAAGGTTCTTCCTAAAATAGTGGACATATAAGAGAAAAGTATCTCCTTCTCGTTCTTGGTCAATTTCTTATTTCCAAGCACTGTTTCTTCCAGAATAGACCATTCCCTGCTTAAATTGTCATCTTCATTGTACAAAACTTTTCTTGCGATCTTTTCGGACTCCATGTACAGGAAAGTCAGGTGTGTGAGCACATCATAGATATCGGACCTGCCTCTTGTTATTTCTATATTCATCTGGTCCTTGTCAATGCGGTAACAATTCCTTCTCCTCTTTACAGGAATGATCGCTTCAAAATGAGAATTGGACATGCCTTCCTCTGCGGTTAACTGAATGTATTGGCATTCCGCTATCCCTTCCGGTAATCTTTCTATAATATAAAGCAAGCCGTTGAGTTCAGATTTTTCTTCCGCTATGGATCCATAGATTTCAGGACGCAGTATCAATAAGGCATCTCTCAGTGTTTTTCCGGATATTCCCATCGGTTTGTAAAAACCACGGTTGAAAAGATGGCGCATTGTGATATACAGGCGCTCTATGGCTTGTGAAGATTCCTGTGCCCTGGTTCTTTTTATATTGTTCATCTGCCTTGTAATATTTGTCTGTATCTATCCTGATCTCTCAAAATTTCAGCAGCTTTTAAAATATATTCGCTGTGGTAAATGTGATTTTCGTACACCCCTTTTTTGTAATAATACCGGTTGATGATCTCGTCCGAAACCTGTCTGGAAATTTCATCTTTATTCTCAGAGATCTCTTTCATTTTTGCCTCTTCCATCTTCTGCATTAATCCCTTGTACTCCATGGTAATTGAGCTGTTGTATTTCTCTTCGGTTGCTGCTTCCATGCCTGCATTGAAAATTTCCTCTGACCGGGTTCTGTAAGCATCAGAATGTTTCTTTAAATATCCTAAAAAAGATTGAAAATCCTGTTCTTTAAATGTGAATTTTTCCGGGGAATCAATACCCGGATGTGCGTAATAGTATTCCGTTGCATAATCAAAAATAAGATCGGAAGAAAAAAGGGCTTTTGCAGCATGGGTTGTTTCACCATCACCGATCTTAATATCCGGTTCAATACCTCCGCCGTCATAAACAATACGGCCGTTTTTGGTTTTAAAGGCATTTCTATTCTCTTTTGAGAATTTTGGTATCTCATTCTTCGTGCGGTGGCTGTAATCCAGTTCCTGTATATTTCTACCACTGGGGGTATAGTATTTTGAGATCGTGATCTTGAGTTTGGTGCCATAGGATAAATTTCTGTAGCGCTGCACAAGGCCCTTGCCAAAAGATCGCTCACCTAAAATTACCGCCCTGTCGAGATCCTGCAAAGAGCCGGCAACAATTTCAGCGGCAGAGGCCGAGTTTTTATCAATAAGCACTACAATGGGAATTTCGAGGTCTATGGGTTCGTTATTGGTTTTGTATGTTTCGCTCCACTTCTGCATTTTTGCCTCTGTTTTTACCACAACTTCATTCTTTGGGATAAAAAAGTTGGTAATGTCAACCGCCTCATTGAGCAAGCCTCCGGGATTATCTCTCAAATCAAAGATCAGTTTTTCCATGCCCTGTGATTTCAGGTCTTCAAAGGCCTTTTTTACTGAGGCAGAAGCCTTGGAGTTGAATTTGTCAAAAGAAATATACCCGATTTTATCATCGATCATTTGATAGTGAGGAACGGGTTCAACTTCGATTTTTGTCCTGTCTACTGAAAATTTATACTGTTTTTTCTGCCTTAACACGGTTAAGTTTACACTGGTTCCTTCTGAGCCTCTCAGCAAAGCAGCTATTTCATTAATATTTTCTTCAGTAACCTTGAGATCGTTGACGTAAATTATTTCGTCTCCAACTTTTAACCCGGCTTTCTCAGCCGGAAAGTCTTTGTACAATTCATACAATACCAGTCTTTTTTGCATGTACTTGGTCGTAGCGCCAATTCCGCTGTATTCCCCGGCAGCATTCATTTTGACGTCCTCCACTCCCTGCTCATCATAAAATTTTGTATAGGGATCCAGTTCATTCAACATGCTTTCAATGGCCTTTTCAGTGAGCTCTGCGGGATTTGTATCATCGATATAATACATATTGATCTCCTTGAACAGGGTAGTAAATATTTCTATCTGCTTTGCCACTTCAAAGTAATCGGTTTTAAAGGCAACAAAAAAATAGCTGCTTCCAAGCAACAGAAGGGCAATTCCGATTTTTTTCAATTTTTGTCTCATTTTATATTTGATTTAACAAAATCAGATAAGGAATAACCTCGCTTTATTGTTGTTTTTCAGCTGATAAAAATTTATCGAAAAGTTGCCGGATTTTTTCATTTATGGTATCCATATTAACTGCTTCCTTACCGATGTATATAAACATAAATATATAGTTTTTAGTATCTAAACTCCTGTATAATTGCGGTTTATTTAACCTGTAGGATTCTCTTAACAGTCGCTTTATTCTGTTCCTGTCCACGGCCTTTTTAAAATTTCTTTTTGATGCTGTAAATGCCGCCTTGATATGCTCCTGTTTATCTCCATCTCTAAACAAATAAATAAGCCTGATTGGAAAAACGGTAATCGATTTGCCCTCTTCAAACAACCTTGAAATCTCTTTGTCATTTTTTAACCTTTCCGGCTTCGTAAAAGTATATCGCATCCTTGCAAAATTAGACAATTAAAATTACGCTTTAAAACGATTTTTTTTATTTAAAATTCATGCCCGAAATTGTACCTTTGACAGAATAAAACAGACCTGTATGGCACAAGATCTATTTAAAGCCCCTGACTATTTTCAATTGGATGATCTCTTAACCGAGGAACATAAACTTGTTCGCGATGCGGCCAGGGAATGGGTGAAAAGAGAAGTCTCCCCTATCATTGAGGACGCTGCACAAAATGCAAAATTTCCCAGGCAGCTCATTAAAGGACTGGCTGAAATAGGTGCCTTCGGGCCCTATATTCCCATGGAATACGGTGGCGCGGGTCTCGATCAGATCTCCTATGGACTAATTATGCAGGAGATTGAAAGAGGTGATTCCGGCGTTCGCTCAACTGCCTCGGTACAATCGTCACTGGTCATGTATCCTATTTGGAAATACGGTAGTGAAGAGCAAAAACAAAAATATTTACCCTCTTTGGCCTCAGGTGAAATGATGGGTTGTTTCGGTCTCACCGAACCAAATCACGGCTCAAATCCCGGTGGCATGGAAACCCGTTACAAAGATATGGGTGACCATTATTTGCTGAATGGGGCAAAATTATGGATCTCCAACTCCCCCTTTGCGGATATAGCTGTTGTGTGGGCAAAAAATGAAGAAGGCAGAATACATGGCCTCATCGTCGAGCGCGGTATGGAGGGTTTTTCTACTCCTGAAACACACAACAAATGGTCCTTGCGCGCATCCGCCACAGGCGAACTGATCTTTGAGAATGTAAAAGTCCCCAAAGCGAATCTTCTTCCGGGTAAATCCGGCTTAGGCGCTCCTTTAAGCTGTTTGGATTCTGCCAGATATGGTATTGCCTGGGGCGCTATCGGTGCTGCCATGGACTGCTATGATACGGCCCTGAGATATGCCAAAGAGAGAATCCAGTTTGGTAAACCGATTGCAGCCTTTCAGCTTCAGCAAAAAAAATTGGCAGAAATGATCACTGAAATAACCAAAGCCCAGCTCTTAACCTGGAGATTGGGTGTGCTGCGCGATGAGGGTAGGGCAAGTTCTGCTCAGATCTCCATGGCCAAACGAAATAATGTAGAAATGGCGATCAACATTGCCAGGGAAGCAAGACAGGTTCTCGGAGCTATGGGAATTACAGGAGAATACTCCATCATGAGGCACATGATGAATCTTGAATCGGTGGTTACCTATGAAGGCACACACGATATTCATCTGCTCATCACCGGAATGGATATTACGGGAATACCGGCATTTACCTGAGTCAGATTTTTTTCCAATTCAGATTTACTTCACGAATATCAGGCTATGATTTAAGTAGTAATTGAATATTACTTACTTTTATGTACTGTTTTTCTATGGGATAAAATTTATTTTAATGATCACAAAGATATTTATCGGAAGAGAAGACATGGTGGATTTTCCTGAATTCGGATTGGAAAATATAGCTGTTAAAACGGATACAGGTGCCTATTCATCTTCCATCCATTGTCATCTGATCGAGGAAACGATCATCGATTTTAAAAAAGTTATTCAGTTCAGACTGCTGGACCCGAGTCATTCTTATTACAATGAAAAATCCTTTTACACGGAACATTATTCTATAAAAACGATAAAAAATTCATTTGGCACGGCAGAAGACCGGTATGTTATTGAAACCACCATCGTCCTTTTTGGCAATGACTATCCCATAAAGTTGTCTTTAAGTGAAAGGGGCGATATGAAATACCCGGTACTTTTGGGCAGAGAATTGTTGAGTAAACGATTCAATGTGGATACTGACAGAACCAATCTTTCTTACAAACAAAAAATAAAAAAAATTAAAAGAAAAAAATGAAAATAGCCATACTGTCGCGAAATCCGAAATTGTATTCTACCAAACGCCTGGTTGAAGAAATAGAAAAACGAAAACATGAGGCTTTGGTAGTTGACCATTTGAAGTGCAATATTGAAATTGAAAAAAAACGCCCCAAAGTATTTTATAAAGACCATTATCTGGAAGATCTTGATGCGGTTATCCCCAGAATTGGTGCCTCGGTTACCTTCTATGGCACAGCCGTTGTGAGGCAGTTTGAAATGATGAAGGTCTTTACCGCTGTGGAATCTGTTGCGCTTGTAAGGTCCAGAGACAAGCTGCGAAGCTTGCAGATTTTATCACGCGCCGGAGTTGGTATGCCAAAAACCGTATTCACAAATTATTCCAAAGAAGTGGATCATTTGGTTGATTATGTCGGCGGTACCCCGCTGGTGTTGAAATTGCTTGAAGGCACACAGGGCCTGGGAGTTGTTCTTGCCGAAACAAAAAATGCCGCCAAGTCCATTATAGAAGCGTTTAATGGTTTGCAGGCCCGGGTTGTTGTACAGGAGTTTATTGAAGAAGCCGGCGGCTCGGATATCAGGGCTTTTGTGGTTGACGGGGTTGTGGTGGGAGCTATGAAAAGACAAGGAAAAGAAGGGGAATTCAGGTCTAACCTGCACCGCGGGGGTACAGCAAGCCTGGTTCAACTTACGGATGAGGAAGAAATTACAGCCATCAAAGCTGCACGCGCCCTGGGTCTGGGTATAGCCGGTGTGGATTTGTTAAGATCCAATCGGGGGCCTCTTGTTTTAGAAGTTAATTCTTCCCCCGGACTCGAAGGAATTGAAAGGGCCACAGGCAAAAATATTGCAGGTGCCATCGTTAAATATGTAGAAAGACACATTTGATTCATAATGAAAATTTTAGGTAAAGAAATCAAACCGGGGGAAAGCAAAGTAATCGAAGTTAAAGTTGCCAAACTGCATACCAGAGATACCCTGCACATTCCAATAATCATCGAAAGGGCAAAAATAAGTGGTCCTACCTTATTGCTCATCGGAGGAATTCATGGTGATGAGGTGAACGGAGTAGCCATCATACGCGAAATCATCAAAACCGGATCAAACAATCCCATCCGGGGAACGGTTATTTGCATACCGGTATTTAATATTTTTGGCTACCTCCATCAAACCAGGGAATTTCCTGACGGCCGTGATCTGAACAGGGTCTTTCCCGGATCTGCAAAAGGCTCCCTGGCCAGTCAGTTCGCACATCATTTTGTTACCGAGATTGCCCCGCATGTAGATTACATCCTGGATTTTCATTCAGGTAGTCAGGAAAGAGATAACATCCCGCATGTGCGTTGTGTTCTGAATGAAGAAAAATCTTTTGACCTGGCAAAAGCCTTTGGATCACAATTTATTGTCCATTCAAATTATATCAGCAAATCAATCCGGGAAACCCTGTATAAAATGGGTAAAACCACCCTGCTTTTTGAGGGTGGCAAAGCAAAAAATATTGATCCCGAAGTAGTCAGGGCAGGGGTTCAGGGAACGAAAAATATCATGGCTCATCTTGGAATGAAGAACAATAATAAATCAGCCGAATCCAATACTGTGGTCATTAAAAAATCTTCCTGGGTACGTGCAAAACACTCAGGTATGTTTAACCTGAAAACAGGAAATGGAGAATTTGTTCAGAAAAAAGAGGTATTGGGCTATATCACAGACCCTTTCGGGGATTTCGAAAAAAAAGTAAAAGCTCCTCACGGTGGCTATATCATTTGTACCAACAAAACAGCCATCGTAAACAGAGGGGACGCGCTTTTTCATATCAGCTCAGAGTCGTATCTGCTTGAAGTTGCAGAATAGGCTGTTCATGAACGACCTTTGAATCCCGGGCTTTAAATAAATTCGTATTATTTAATACACCATCATTTTTCTTTCAACACTGCCGTCCTCATAAAAATCAAAAAGGGCATAGGCAGGTGCAAAGTCCTTAAACGGACCCTTCCACCAGTTGCCGCTCACTGCGCCATTGCAAAAATACCGCACACCCATATATTCGACCTCATCCTGCAAATGAATATGTCCGCTTAAACAGACCTTAACATTTGGGAAATTCCTGAATAACCTGATTACCCTTCGTGCATCAGCATGCAACAATACTTTCAGCAGTTTCCAGTTTCCGTCGGCTTGCATTTCATCAAAGAACAGGGCACTGCAAAAAGAAACGATGGGTATGTGAGAGACTATGCAAATATGCTTCTCCTTCGGACTCTGCTTCAATTCCATTTCAAGCCAGGCCAACTGTTCTTCATCAAAACGGGCAATATAGCCGGCACCGTCCTGTTGCGTGCTGTCTAAAACAATAAATTTCCATTTTTCCCTTTCAAAACTGTAAAATCTGTTTTGCAGTTTGAATTGTTGAACAGCCCATCCCTTACCGTATAATGGATTTGACCGGATATGCTCATCAGCTACCTGCCAGCCCCAGATATCGTGATTACCTATACAATGATAAACGGGCAGTTTGTTTTCCTCAAGCAATACCTTTTCCCAGAGATCCCATTGAGCCCGGGTTTCTTTTTGATCCGCTGCCAGGGCATCCATGATGCTGTCTCCTCCGTTGATGATAAAATCCGGTGCAGGCTTCAGGGCATTGACATGTCGGAATGCTTTGCGCATACCTGTTTCAGCTACTTCTTCAGGTTTGATATGAACATCGGTCAGGAAGGCTGCTTTGAAGGATTGTTTTTTGCCTGATCCTCCTGTATTGCCGTTTACCGGGCTAACCGACAGGGCTGCCGAAAGTATGGTTCCGTCTTTTATGAATTTCCTTCTGTCCATAAACTTTTCTGTTTCTGAAGCAGCAATTCCGGTTCATCAGTAGTAATAAAATCGAATTCTTTCTTTAAAAACCAGTCCATCATTTCCGGATCATTTACCGTCCAGGTATTCAATATAATCCCTTCTTTTTTTGCCTGTTTTACCCATTTGGGCAAGACCTTAAAAACCATGTAGTTATAATTAATCCCTTTCATACCCGCTTTTTTGATGGCCTTCGGAGACTTGTTGCCATTCAGGAACTGTACATGGGCCTCGGGTTCTAATTCCTTTATTTTTTTCAAAATCTCAAAATCAAAACTGATATAGTCTACCATAGCCTCTGCATTCAGGCTCCTGATCAGTTTTACCGTTTCTTCTGCGATCGAAACTCCCCGGGCCTTAGATATTTCTGAAGGTTTTATTTCACAGACCAGCCGGGTTTTGGGATTGTTTTCCATTCCTGCCCGGATATATTCTTCCAAAGTCGGAATATGCTCTCCATTGGAAAGTTTATGAACCAAAAGATCCTTGTAATTTGTCTTTTCAATGTCGAGCCCGCCAAATTCCTGATCGTGATTTACAACCAAATGTCCGTCGGCAGTCATCCAGACATCAAACTCGGAGCCGATACAGCCCAGAGTAATGGCTTGTTTCAATGAGGCAATGGAGTTTTGAGGTAATCCTGCCTGTTTCCACGCGCCCCTGTGTGCAATAACTGAATTCTGATTAACTTTTGTCATGATACTGTTTTTCTTGTTTGAAAAGGAAGAAATAAAAACAAAAAGGAAAAGTAAACCAATACTAAAGACCTTGTATTCTTGAACAAATCTCTTTTTAGATTTCAATGTATTTTTCATGTCAATATATTTTTCTTCCGGTTCCTTTTATAAAAATAGTTCCCTCGTTTTCAACAGGTCACAAACTCAAAAGACCCATTGAAAAAACAAATTAAAGAATAATTTTCCGGACAATTATATATAAATTACTCTAAATCAACTATTTCTTCAA
>JBFYPZ010000035.1:0-18086 GCA_041303035.1 Flavobacteriaceae bacterium | reverse complement strand
AAAAATAATCTATGTTGAATTTTTCAGCAGGAGTTTTTGCTGCAATCTTATTTTGGTCTGCTTTTACTTCGGCGGCTTTAGCGTTGGGGTCATTGCTGACCTTTTCTGTTGATTTGGAAGCGCCGTAGCCTACGGCCTGCATATTGAGCCGCTTGCTGATGATCCTGTCTATACCGCTGAAAGCACCACCTGCAATAAACAAGATATTCTTTGTGTCGACCTCGACGAATTTCTGATCAGGATGTTTTCTTCCTCCTTTGGGCGGAACATTCACTACAGTTCCTTCAAGCAGTTTCAGCAGGGCCTGCTGAACACCTTCTCCGGAAACATCTCTTGTTATGGAGGGGTTGTCACTTTTTCTTGCAATTTTATCGATCTCGTCAATGAATACGATTCCTTTTTCGGCCTTGGCCACATCGTAATCTGCCGCCTGCAGCAATCTGGTCAGGATGGTTTCCACATCTTCGCCTACATAACCCGCCTCTGTCAGTACCGTTGCATCAACAATGGCAAAAGGCACATCGAGCATTCTGGCTATAGTTCTGGCTATCAGCGTTTTTCCGGTTCCCGTTTCACCAACAAGAATGATATTGCTCTTTTCTATTTCTACATCATCCGTTTTGGATATTTTCTGCTGTAATCTTTTGTAATGGTTGTAAACTGCAACCGACATAACTTTTTTGGCGTGGGATTGACCAATGATATACTGATCGAGGAAAGACTTGATCTCTGAAGGTTTTTTAATTACAAATTCAGTTCTTAGCTTGTCTTTTTTCGATTCAGCCAGTTCCTCCAGAACGATTCCGTAGGCCTGTTCAATACAGCGGTCACAGATATGTGAATCCACTCCTGCAATCAGCAAATTGGTCTCCTCTTTTTTTCTCTTGCAAAAGGAACACTCTAAATCTTCTTTTTTCGCCATAGTATAGGTCTTAACCCGATGTTTCCCAACGGATCTTATTTATTTCTTGCCAAAATTTCATCGATCATACCATAGTCTTTGGCCTCCTGCGATTTCATCCAGTAATCCCTGTCTGAATCCTGTCTCACCTTTTCAATATCCTGACTTGTATGGTGGGCAATGATCTGATACAATTCATCTTTCAGCTTCATGATCTCTCTTGCCGTAATCTCAATATCGGACGCCTGTCCCTGGGCACCACCCATGGGTTGGTGTATCATGATACGGGAATGTGTCAGGGCGGATCTTTTTCCTTTTTGTCCTGCACACATCAGTACAGCAGCCATTGAAGCAGCCATACCTGTGCAAATGGTAGCTACTTCGGGCTTAATAAATTGCATGGTATCATAAATTCCAAGTCCGGCATAAACTCCACCGCCAGGAGAGTTGATATAGATAGAAATATCCTTGGAAGAATCGACACTCTCCAAAAACAGCAACTGTGCCTGAATGATATTGGCCACGTGGTCATTTACTCCGGTACCCATAAAAATGATCCTGTCCATCATCAAACGGGAAAACACATCCATCTGAGCGACATTCAGCTGTCTCTCTTCAATAATATACGGGGTAACGCTGCTGATTAAATTATTTACATAAAGACTGTTTATTCCACGGTCTTTCACTGCGAAATTTCTAAATTCTTCTCCGAAATTCATACCTTGTTTTCTTTTATAAATGAGTGGTAAATATACTTAAAAAAACTTGTTCCCATCTTTAATAAATACGATTACCTGATTAAAAAAAACCTCAGAGACTTTCATCTTTGAGGTAAACTTATTGCATAAAACCAGCTGTCTATTTATAAACTTCCTTTATAAAATCCTCGAAATTTACTTCTTTAATTTCCAGATTTACATTTTCCCTGAAGAAATTCAGCAATTTTTCATTCATCAGTTGTTCCGATAACCTTTTGACTTCCTGCTGGTTGGAAAGTATTCTTTTGGCTATTTCTTCCAATTCGGAGTCTTCCGGATTCAAATGACCGTACTGGGCCATCTGGGTTTTGATAAAACCTTTGGCAAAATCTTTCAGATCCTCAAAGTTTATTTTAATATTGTTGTCTCTGCTCAGCTTGTTTTCAATAAGCTGGTACCTCAGGCCTTTTTCTGATTTTGTATACTCTTCCGAAGCCTGCTCAGGTGAGAGTGTTTTTTCACCTGCCACGGCCAGCCATTTTTTGAGAAAATCTGCAGGGAGATCAAATTTGGTGTTTTCGATCAGGCTCTCAGTTACTGCATTCAGCATGTGCTGGTCTGCCTGTTGTTTGAACTGAAGCTCGGCATCTTCCTTAAGTTTAGTTCTAAAATCTGCCTCATTATCCACCTTTCCTTCGCCAAAAATTTTCGCAAAGAATTCATTGTCCAGCGGTGCCTTTTCAGTATGCGCTATCTCGTCGATCGTTATTTGCAGAGGGATATCCAATCCATGAACTTCATCATGTGAAACTCCCAATACATGCATCAGTGTATGTTCATCTTCAAACAATCCCCTGGACCGAAATTCAACCGTTTCGCCTGCTTTTTTACCCAGCAAACTTTTCGCATTTTTCTTGTCTTTTAAATCGGCCAGCTTAAAGGTAGACTTCTTTTGTATGTTCTTCTCTGTATTTTCAAAAGTAGCCGTTATGTTGTCGGCTTCTCCTATTTTCTCCTTTTGCTCTGTTTTTCCGTATTGTTCCTGCAAACGGGAGATCTGATCATCAATCATTTTATCGTCAGCAACGATTTTAAATACCGAAATGGGTTTTTTCGGCTTCAGATCGATCTCAAATTCAGGTGCTAAACCCAATTCGAATTCAAAAGAAAAGGTGTCCGCATCCCAGGAAAAATCGTCTTTTATTTTGGGTAATGGGTTACCCAAAACATCCAGTTTTTCCTCGATCAGGTAGTTACTCAGCGCATCTTGCAGCAATTTATTCACTTCATCGATCACTACCGATTTTCCGTACTGTTTTTTTACAAAGCTCATGGGAACATGACCTTTTCTGAATCCCGGTATATTTGCCTTGTTTCTGTAATCTTTTAAAACGCTTTCAACTTTATTCTGATAATCCTCAGTTGTTATGTCAATTCGCACAACAGAATTCAGTTTATCTATGCTTTCTTTTGTAATATTCATCAGGTAATTATTTAACTTTTTTTATTTAGAGCCTGCAAAAATAAGAAATAAAGCTTATTTATCCATGTTTTTGAACCTAAATAATGGTAAAATACCCGTTAACGGATTGTTAAATATCGTCAAGGGCAATTTTGAATTTTTTAAAAAATATGCAAGTCCTTTCGGCTTGAGCTTTAATCCAGTATCTTGTACAGAAAAGATTCCACAATGGAGAGCAGGATACTAAAGAGCAGCGCCCACCAGAAGCCGTCAACATGAAAGCCATCGACCAGCCTGCTCGCCAGCATGATAATCAATGCATTGATCACCAGTAAAAAAAGTCCGAGGGTGATAATTGTAACCGGCAAAGTCAAAACAACCAGGATCGGTTTTAAAAAAGTAAAGAGGAGGCCTAAGATCAGCGCCACCCAAAGGGCCGTAACCACGTTGTTGCTTTCGATCTCTACCCCGGGAAGAAAATAACCGATGATCAATACGGCTATTGCAGAAAGTAATATTTTAAAGATAAATTTCATGAGTCTTGGATTTGATAAAACGAATTTAGGCCTTTTTTAAAAAACTCATAGCATATTCATAGAATTTTTCCGGGTTTTCTGCGTGCAGCCAATGCCCTGCATTTTCAACAGAACGGATCTCGGCTTCAGGAAAATGCTGTCTGATCAAATCTTTATCTTCTTCTGCAATATAGCCTGAATCTGCTCCTTTTAAAAATAAAACCGGACCTTTATACACCGTATAGGCAGGCAAAGGATCACCTATATCGTTGATATTCTCTTCAATAGCTGCCAGGTTAAACCGCAGGGCAAAGGAATGATCATGCTTCCTGTACACATTTTTTGACAGGAATTGCCTCACTTCAGGTTCCTTTATGCGGGCGCCGAGGATCTCATCCACCTCACTGCGCTGAGTGATCTTCATAAAGTCGATGGCATGAAGTGTTTGAAGAATGGTTTGGTGATGGGGCGGGTAGTATTTTGGAGCAATATCTGCAACTATAAGTTTTGAAACCAGGTCAGGAAATTCCACCGCGAACAACATGGCCGTTTTACCTCCCATGGAATGGCCCAAAATACAGGCCTGTTCAATATGATGTCTGCTGAAATAATACAACAGGTCATGTACCATCAGTTCATAGGAAAAATCATCGCTGTGAAAACTGCGTCCGTGATTGCGCTGGTCAACCACATGTACTTCGAAGTCGGCTGCAAATTTTTTGGCCAGTGATTTCCAGTTGTCACCCATCCCAAAAAGTCCGTGTAAGATGACCAGGGGCTTGCCTTGGCCTGTGATGACCGAATGTAATAACTGCATTATTTTAATTTGTTCAAGTACATGTTCACCACATTCTGAAATCCGTAATACAGGGATTCTCCCATAAACGCATGTCCGATGGAAACCTCGAGCAAATGGGGTATATTTTGGGCAAAGTAGGCTATGTTATCCAAACTCAGGTCATGCCCTGCATTGATACCCAGTCCGTATTTGTTCGCCAGTACAGCCGTTTCCCTGTAGTTTTTTATCCCGTCCCTGTTGCCTTCAGCATATGCTTTTGCATAAGCTTCGGTGTAGAGTTCAATTCTGTCTGTTCCGGTTTTGGCAGCACTTTCAACCAGGTTTATATCCGGATCGAGAAAAATCGAGGTTCGAATGCCATTTCGTTTAAATTCGTTCACGACCTCCTGTAAAAAAGCCAGGTTCCTTTTTGTATCCCAACCTGCATTTGAGGTAATAGCATTTACGGCGTCGGGCACCAGGGTAACCTGCTCGGGTTTGGCTCTGAGCACCAGATCGATGAATTGTTTCTCCGGATTTCCTTCAATATTGAACTCAGTTGTAACGACGGGCCTGAGGTCAAAGACATCCTGATACCTGATATGTCTTTCATCCGGCCTCGGGTGTACGGTGATTCCCTCCGCGCCATAACGCTGTATATCGACAGCACACTGAACCACATTCGGGTAATTACCGCCGCGCGCATTTCTCAGGGTGGCTATTTTATTAATGTTTACACTGAATTTTGTCATGAGAAAAATTAAGAACCCTTTAAATAATTAGGAACAAAAGTAAGTAATTCCCTATAAATTTAGTTATTTTGTACCGCAATATGACGGTAACGGAAATCTATATATTAAAAGAAACCAAGCCTCTCAGACTGGAGGATAAACTGGAAAAAGCGGTTCAGTTGCTTGAGGATTCAGGTTATTCTCATTTGGCCGTGGTGCGCAAGGGCGTTTATGAGGGAACGATCAGTTTGAAACAAGCTGAAGAACGCACCGACCTGTCAACCAAAATAGGCGATGTACGAAGTCTGCTCAACCCGGTTTATGTGCTCAATACCATGGATTGGTTTGATGTACTCCAGGTATTTGCTACCAATAATTGCAATGCACTTCCTGTAATTGACAAGGAAAAAAACTATTTGGGTTATTACGAAATTGAGGATTTTTTAGGTCTGTTCAGACAAACACCGTTTTTGCATGAAAATGGGATGACCCTGGTCATATCCAAAGGGGTTAACGACTACTCATTCAGTGAAATTGCACAGATCATAGAATCCAACAATGCTACCCTGTTTGGAGCCTTTGTTTCAGCTATTGACCAGGAAATGGCGGAGATCATACTAAAAATAAGTTTACACGACATCAGCAACACCATACAGACCTTCAGGCGCTACGGTTACCATATCATCAATGAAATTCATGAAGACAGGTACCTTCAGTATCTGAAAGAAAGAGCCGATTATCTCGAAAAATATCTAAATATTTAAGAATGAAAGTCGGGATCTTCGGGCAAAAAGACAATAAGACCACTTTAAAATACATCCATATACTGGTTGAAGAGCTGTTAAAATGCAACACGACCATACTCTTTGAAAAAAATATTTACGACTATTTCATTCAGAAATATCCTGGCTATACTTTTGATACTTTTACCGGTTATTCAGATCTCGACCGGTCCTGTGATATGTTTTACAGTGTGGGCGGAGACGGTACCTTTTTGAGATCGGTTTCTTTTGTCAGGGATCTGAACATTCCCATTATTGGAATCAATACCGGAACCCTGGGTTTTTTGGCCAATGTGCAGAAAGAACAGATCTCTGAGGCAGTAAAGCAGATTAATCAGGGTGCTTATATCATAAAAAAACGTTCCCTCCTCAAGGTAGAAGCCAGTGAAAAAAATGCCGATCTGGAGGAAATTAATTTTGCCCTGAACGAGGTTGCGATCACACGCAAGTATACGGCCTCCATGATCACGGTGGAAACCTATCTGGACGATGAATTTTTAACCACTTACTGGAGTGATGGTCTGATTATTTCGACCCCGACAGGTTCAACCGGGTATTCCTTAAGCTGCGGAGGGCCGATCATTTCGCCCAATTCCAAAAATTTTGTCCTGACCCCTGTTGCCCCACACAGCCTTGGAGTAAGGCCTCTGGTCATACCCGAAACAACAAAAATCGAACTGCATATGGGCAGCAGGTCCAAAGAAGCTGTTTTAACACTCGATTCACGCATCACTACCATCAGCAATACCACCAAATTACTGATCAGGAAATGTGATTTTCAGATAAGAACGCTGCACCTGAACAACCAGACATTCATCAAAACTTTGCGTGAAAAATTGCTTTGGGGACAGGATAAGCGGAATAACTAACAGAAAATCAGGAATAAAGCACAATTTATACAAGATAAAATGTTCTTCAAAAATTGAAAACAAGCAATTAATTGCTTGCTGTAATTTTATATATTTGCAAACTATTTTTACGATGAAGAAATTTATTCTCTTATTTAGTATTTTATTTTGCTGTTTTGGCATTTCACATGCGCAGATCAACGAATTAGGTGTCTTTGCCGGCGGAAGCAATTTTATTGGCGATATTGGCAGCACCAATTATATCTACCCCAACAGCATGGCCTATGGCGTGGTGTATAAATGGAATGCACACCCCAGGTATTCGCTGAGAGCAAATTATATCTACAGCAAGATAGAAGGAGATGATGCCGATTCCGGCAATTCGTACAGGGAATTCAGAGGATGGAATTTTTCGAGCCCCACGCACGAAATTTCTGCGGGTATAGAATTTAACTTTTTTAAATACAATTTATCCAAACTGGGTTACCGGCAAACACCTTATATCAATGTAGGTGCATCTGTAGCCTTCAGTGACGTGACCTCGAATCAAACCC
This sequence comes from Flavobacteriaceae bacterium, assembly GCA_041303035.1. GTDB lineage: Bacteria > Bacteroidota > Bacteroidia > Flavobacteriales > Flavobacteriaceae > Namhaeicola. The sequence continues at coordinate 10,817 of JBFYPZ010000035.1, read as the reverse complement.
TCGCAGATCCCTTTGGAGGTACTATACCCAACACGATCACCGGAAGTATCATCACCTATTCTATACCGGTTGGAATTGGCTATAAGTTTCCCTTGTGGAATAATATAGGAATTGGCATTGAGACCTCTTTCAGATACACCTTCAGAGATGATATGGACGGATATCCGTATGACAGCACCGACAATGCCGATAATACGGTTACTATAGGCAATTCCAACGGCAATGACTGGTATGTATTTACGGGCATAACCCTTGTTTACGCATTTGGAAGAGAGGGCTGTTACACGGGTAATTTTTAACGAATCATGGATCTGAAAGCGCAAATCAATACAGCTCATTTACCAAAACACATTGCTATAATCATGGACGGCAATGGCAGGTGGGCAAAAAAACAGGGAATGCAACGCGTTTTTGGACACAAAAAAGGAGTGAATGCAGTTCGGGAAGTCGTTGAGGCCTCAACTGAGTTGGGCATTCAGGCCTTAACCCTGTACACTTTTTCCACAGAAAACTGGAGTCGCCCGAAAAGCGAAGTCAGTACTTTAATGAGCATTCTGGTGAGTTCTTTGAGAAAGGAACTAAAACTCTTTCAAAAGAACAATATTTGTCTGGGGGCCATAGGTAACATTCAAGGATTGCCTGAAAAAGCCCAGGATGAGTTGATGCAAACTATAGAAAAAACTAAAAATAATACGGGTCTTTCATTAAACCTGGCCCTCAATTACGGAGCAAGGGAAGAGCTCATCCGCGCGGTGAAATCCATTTCTAAAAGAATTGTTAATAATGAGCTCCGGATCGAAGAAATCAATGAAAATACTATAAATAATCATTTATATACCTTTAATTTGCCCGACGTTGATCTTTTGATAAGAACCAGCGGTGAATTGCGTTTGAGCAATTTTTTATTATGGCAGATAGCCTATGCCGAGTTGTATTTTACAGATGTACTTTGGCCCGATTTTAGGAAAGACGATTTTTACAGAGCAATTATCAATTTTCAAATGAGAGAACGACGGTTTGGAAAAACAAGTGAACAAATTGAGAACATTAATGAATAGGTTAAAAAGCGTCTTTTTCATTTTTCTTTTGGTTTTTACTATACAATCGGCAGCACAGCTCGTTCCGGCTTCAAATGCTGTGCCAGTAATCAGCGATACCATTCCGCCTTCAAAAACAGCAGTAACCGATACGATCCCAAAAATAAAAATAACAGGTCCGGTAGTGCTCGACAAGAAAAAATATATACTCGGAGGTGTCAGCACAACAGGTAACGAATCCATTTCTGAGCAATCGATCCTGATCTTTTCAGGATTGGTTACCGGGCAGGAGATCAAAGTTCCGGGTGACAAACTGACCAGCGCCATTAAAAAATTATGGAATTCTAAACTGTTCAGCAATGTGGAGATCTACGCTACCAAAATAGATGGTGATGCCATATACCTGGAGATTGCAGTCAAGGAACTCACCAAGGTAGGTAAGGTAGAAATTAAGGGCGTTAAAAAAGGGAAAATCGATGAAATCAAAAAGGAAATTGAATTTCAGCCCGGATCTATGCTAACAGAAAACCTGGTTACAACCACTAAAAACAAGATCGCTGATAAATTCAAGGAAAAAGGCTATCTGAAAACAAAGGTCAATATCAGTACGAAACCTGACAGTGCCGGATCGAAAACCGAAGATGCCCTGATCATGATTGATATTGGAGAAAAAATAAAGATCAAAGAAATCACTTTTAGCGGCAATGACATTCTTTCAGATGAGAAGCTGAAAAAAGCGATGAAAAAGACGAAGGAAAAGAAACTCAAGAACATCTTTAAATCCTCAAAATATGTGGATGACCTGTATGAAGAAGACCTGTTAAAAGTGGTCGAAAAATACCAGGAGAGCGGTTTCAGGGATGCCATTGTCATAAAGGACAGCATCTCGTATAACGATGACAACACCATCAATCTGGATATCACGGTCAATGAGGGACAACGATACAAATTCGGCACGATCACTTTTCTCGGCAATACCGTATTTACCAATGAACAACTTCAGGCCATATTAAAGATACAACCCGGAATTACCTACAACGGAAAATTTCTGAACGAAAGGGTGAAGGGAGATGGCAAGCCGGAATCAAACGACATTACCAATACCTATCTCGACAACGGTTATTTGTTCTCCAGAATTGATCTGGTAGAAACCGGAGCCGATGACAATATTATTGACATTGAGGTCAGGATTATTGAAGATGAACCCGCACGAATCAATAAAGTGACCGTAACAGGAAATGATGTAACCAACGACCATGTTCTGTTCAGGGAAATTCACACGCGGCCAGGAGATCTGTTCAGCAGATCGGATATTATTCGTACCGTTCGTGAATTGGGTCAGTTGGGTTATATCGATGCTGAAAATATCGTTCCGGATGTACAGCCAAATTACACCGACAAAACAACCGATATTGAATACAGTGTTTCTGAAAAGGGTTCGAGTCAGATCGAATTGCAGGGTGGATATGGAGGAGGAGCCTTTGTGGGTACCCTGGCCTTGTCTTTCAATAACTTTTCTATAAAAAACATCTTTAACTGGGATGAATACAATCCTGTACCGCGTGGTGACGGGCAAAGTATTTCCCTGAGGTTACAGGCGAGCAGGTTCTCCAAAACGTACAGTGTATCTTTCAGCGAACCCTGGTGGGGCGGAAAGCGACCAAAAGGATTTAGCTTTTCTGTTTATAATTCAACCCAGTACGCTTATGATTACAATGAAAGGGAAGTAGATAAAGACCAGAGTCTGGATATTATTGGCGCCACTGTGGGTTTAAGCCAGCGTCTGAAATGGCCGGATGATTTCTTTACCTTGTCAACGGCACTGAACTACCAGCGATTTGATCTGAATGATTTCTTTCTGGCTACTTTTGGCTATAACAACGGTACTTCCAATAACATAAACTTTACCGCCAATTTTGGCAGAAACTCTGCCGGACCCAGTCCGGTATATCCGAGGTATGGTTCGATGTTCAATTTTATCGTTGAGGCTACCCCACCCTATAGCCTGTTCAACGATAAAGATTATACCATCATGTCGGATCAGGATAAATACGAGTGGCTGGAATATTATAAGGTCAACATCACGGGCAGGTGGTTTACCACGCTTTGGAAAGAATTGGTGTTGATGTCGAATGCGGAATTCGGGTTTTTGAATGCATATAACGATGATATCGGTCCGCCTCCGTTTGAAAGGTATTATGTAGGTGGGGATGGTATGGCCACAGGACAGTTCGACGGCCGGCAGGTTATTGCCCTTCGCGGGTATCCCAATTCGAGTTTAACACCCTCTGCGGGAGGTACTGCCTACAACAAAATATCGCTTGAACTGCGCTATGCAATTACATTAAAACCCTCTGCCTCCATCTATGCCCTGACCTTTTTGGAAGGAGGTAATTCTTTTTACGATTTTGAAAATTTTAAACCCTTTGAAATGAAAAGATCCGCCGGTGCCGGTGTAAGGGTGTTCATGCCTGCTTTTGGATTACTCGGAATTGATTTCGGTTATGGATTTGACAACATACCGGGTACTCTGGAAAAATCAGGTTGGCAAACCCATTTTATTCTTGGTCAGCAGTTTTAAGGATTTTAGTATATTTGCCTAATATTATCGTTTGGCACGATATTTTCTAGTACAATCATATTATGATAAAAAATATCTTTTTTATCGCAGTTTTTCTGACCAGTTCTTTGACAATCGCTCAAAAACAATTACGTATTGGATATATTGATATGGAGTACATTCTGAACAATGTTCCGGAATATACCGATGCGCAGGCCAAGTTAAACGACAAGGTAAAAGTCTGGCAACAAAAATTGGACAATCTCTCTATCGAGATCGAAAAAATGGAAACGGACCTGATCAACGAAAAAGCTTTGCTCACCCCAGCCATGATCCTGGAGAGGGAAGAAGATATTGACATCAAAAGGAAAGAACTCAAAAAGTTGCAGGAAGGCTATTTCGGCCCCACCGGCGACCTGTATCAGATGCGTAAGCAATTTGTAAAACCCGTTCAGGACCAGGTTTTTAATGCCATTCAAACAATCGCGGAAACCAAGAAATACGACTTTATCTTTGACAAATCCAGTGATCTGATCATGCTGTACAGCAACAGCAATTTCGATGTAAGTGAACTCGTTCTGAACAGCATCGTTAAAGACAGGAAGCGCCAAACCCTTGAAGATAATAAAAATACAAAAGCCACAAAAACCAAAGCTGTGGAGGCTGCCGCCATTCCGGACCCTATCGAGGTTGAGGAAGTGAGCAACGATACGCTGACAGGTGCCAGGACAGAAGGGGAAGTAAAATCACCTGAGCAGATCAAAGCCGAAGAAAAGGCGGCCAAACAGGCTGAATTGAAGGCCCGTATAAAAGAACAACAGGAAGCCAGAGAAAAATTAAGAGATTCCTTAAAAAGAGTATCTGAAGAAAGACGGGCAGCCAAACTGAAAGAAATTGAAGAAAAAAACAAAAAAAGGGACGAATTATTAAAGGAAACAAACAATTAAAAAAGGAAAATTATTTAACTATTATTAACAAATTATTTACAAATGAAACTATTCAGAAATTTAGTATTAGCGATTATTTTATTTGCGGGTTTGCAGGTTGCTCAGGCGCAAAAAATAGCGCACATCGACAGTGAAACCTTATTAATGGCTATGCCTGAAGCCAAAGCCATGGAAAGTGAATTAAAGAAACTATCTGAGACTTATGCCACAGAATACAAAACACAAGCCACTGCTTTACAGGCAAAATTGAAAAAATACAGTGAAGAAGCTCCTACGCAAACGGATGCAGAAAACACCAAGCGCCAGCAGGAAGTAGAAGATCTGCAGGCCAGATTGCAAAAATACGGACAGACTGCCGATCAGGAAATTCAGAAAAAAAGATTTGATCTTTTGAAACCCGTCCTTGAAAAAGCGCAGGGTGCTGTAAATGCGGTTGCCAAAGAAAAAGGTGCTCAGTACGTTTTGGATTCTTCACCCGGAAAAGGACTTTTGGTTTTTGAAGGAGAAGACCTGATGGCTCCGGTTAAAGCTAAATTGGGTATTAAATAATACCGAAATCATTTATAAGGTTGATCTTTTAACCTGTCAAAGCCAGCAAAAACTGCTGGCTTTTTTATTACTGCTGCTTCTATATGATATCATCGAAATTTTCCTTGGCTTTCTTAAAAATTCCTGACAGAGCAAACTACTTATACCAACCCGCATAGGTGATATAATTATCAGCAATACGCAGGATTTCACCGGTGATCAGCTCAGGGCTGATATCCTTAACTTTTTTCGCAGGGACTCCCGCAAAAATGGTGCCTGAGGGCACATGGGTATTCTTTGTCAGTACCGCCCCGGCAGCAATTATGCTGTTGCTCTCGATCACACAATCATCCATCACGATAGCGCCCATGCCGATCAGTACATTGTCGTGAATGGTACAACCATGAACCAGGGCATTGTGGCCTATTGATACGTTGTTGCCTATGTTGGTGGGAGAGGTTTTATAAGTGGCATGGATCACCGCTCCGTCCTGCACATTTACCTTGTTGCCCATTTTAATATAATGCACATCTCCGCGAATCACCGCATGGTACCACACCGAACAAAAATCGCCCATGACAACATCACCAACAAGTACTGCATTCTCGGCAAAAAAGCATTCCTTACCGTATCTCGGGCTAAGGCCATTCAATTCTTTGATGATCATATTTACAAGGAGTTTAACAGAACATCAAATTTACTAAATAAAATCTTTCGTATTTTTGTCTTCTAACTTAAAAATTATCCCATGACCACTGTAAAAATTGAAACTACAAATAATCCCAAAATCATCAAATTTGTCTTTAACAAAATGCTCACCGAAGGGGCTTTTGAATACAATGCCATAGACGAGGCCCAGAATTCTCCGCTGGTACAGCAACTTTTCAAACTGCCATTCGTAAAAAGGGTCTTTGTTTCTGCGAACTTTATTGCGCTGGAAAAATACGATATGCTGGAATGGGCTGATGTTCAAAATGACCTGGCAGAAATTTTGCAGGCTTATTTTGACCAGGGCAAGGAACTGTTTCAGGAAAACAAAAAGCAGGTAGTGGAAGTGTATGCGGAAGAAACCCCGAATCCGCTTACCCAGAAATTTGTAACCAACCGTTTATTGCACGCAAGCGATATAGAAATACTGAATGCCGAAGAAGCGGTGGAAGTACCGTTAGCCCTGGCCTTGTACAAATTTCCCTTTGTTAAGGAAATTTTTATTTCTCAGAATTATATTTCGGTTACAAAGGACAAATCGGTGGACTGGTTTGAGGTCAACACCGAGATCAGACAATTCATCAAGCAATATGTGGAGGATCAGAAAGAGATCACTACAACTGCATTTTTGCCCAAAGACAAAATAAACCAGACCAACACCGGAACTACTGCCGTGTACGATGACGAAATATCGAATCAGATCATCAGTATACTGGATGAGTACATCAGACCGGCTGTAGCAAGCGATGGAGGAAATATCCAGTTCCAATCCTATGATGCCGAAAACAAAATCGTGAACGTAATTCTGCAGGGAGCCTGCAATGGTTGCCCCTCTTCAACTTACACTTTAAAGAATGGCATCGAGGCTACCCTGAAGCAGTTCTTACCGGGTAAAATTGAGGGTGTAAATGCTTTAAATTAATTCTGAATTTCTTACTTTTAAGGTTTAAAACACATTATAATGAAACTAAGTTCAATCATGTTTGCGGTGCTTGCAGTCTTGCTAACCAGCCCGCTTTTTTCTCAAAAACAAGCTATGAAAATTACTTATCCGGCAACGGCAAAAGGCAATACGGTAGATGCGTATTTTGGCACCCAGGTAGCCGACCCCTACCGCTGGCTCGAGGATGACCTCTCTAAAGAAACCGAAGCCTGGGTAATTGCTCAGAACAAAGTAACCTTTGATTATCTTTCCAGAATTCCTTACCGGGAAGCTTTGAAGGAAAAACTTACCAAAATATGGAACTACGAGAAATTCTCGGCACCTTTTAAGCGCGGTGAGTACACTTACTTTTACAAGAACGACGGCCTGCAGAACCAGAGTGTGCTTTACAGGCAAAAAGGAAATGGGGCTCCGGAAATATTTTTGAACCCAAATACTTTTTCCAAAGACGGGACCACTTCCCTCACCAATCTATCATTTACCAAAGATGGCAGCATCGCGGCTTACGGAATTTCCGAGGGCGGGTCTGACTGGAATAAGATCATAGTGATCGATGCCCTGAGCAAAAAGATGATCGGCGATACTATACATGACGTCAAGTTCAGCGGAATTTCCTGGTACAAAAAAGATGGTTTTTATTATTCCAGCTATGACAAACCCACAGGATCAGAACTTTCTGCAAAAACCGACCAGCACAAATTGTATTACCATAAGCTGGGTACAGCACAAAAAGAAGACCAGCTCATTTTTGGCGGGAATATCAAGCGCAGGTATGTGGGCGGTTCTGTAACAGAAAACGAAAAATACCTCATCGTAAGTGCAGCAACTTCTACTTCCGGAAACGAATTGTATTTTAAAGACCTCAGCAAACCGGACAGCAAATTGATCCATATGGTAAACAATGTGGAAAATGATTGTGATGTGATTGAAGCAGATGATGAGTATTTGTACATCTTTACCAACAAGGATGCCCCTAACAGCAAGGTGATGAAAGCTCCGGTGAAGAACCCTACTATAGAAAACTGGCAGCCCTTTATCCCTGAAACAACAGAAGTATTAAGTGCTACAACCGGAGCAGGTTATTTCTTTGCCCATTATATGAAGGATGCTGTATCAACAGTGAAACAATATGACAAAACGGGTAAACTCCTGCGAACCATTGAATTACCGGGTATCGGAACAGCCAGAGGCTTCGGTGCAAGGCAGGAAGACAAAGAGGTTTATTACACGTTTACAAATTATGTTTTTCCACCATCTATTTACCAGCTGGATCCTGTAAGCGGCAAGTCAGCTGTATACAAAAAACCCAATGTTCAGTTCAATCCGGAGGATTACGAATCCAAACAGGTATTTTATAACTCCAAAGACGGGACCAAAATTCCCATGATCATTACCTATAAAAAAGGAACTGTGCTCAATGGAAAAAATCCTACCATTCTATACGGCTATGGCGGTTTTAACGTAAGTCTGACTCCTTCATTCAGCGTGACAAATGCGGTTTGGCTGGATCTGGGTGGTGTTTATGCAGTGCCTAACCTGCGCGGTGGCGGAGAGTACGGAAAGACCTGGCATGACGCAGGAACCCAATTGAAAAAACAAAATGTTTTCGATGATTTTATTGCTGCAGCACAATATTTAATAGATAACAAATATACTTCTTCCGATTACCTGGCCATTTTTGGCGGCTCAAACGGAGGCTTGCTGGTTGGCGCCACCATGACCCAGCGCCCTGAACTGATGAAGGTAGCGCTACCCGCTGTTGGTGTACTTGATATGCTCAGATACCATACCTTTACAGCCGGTGCCGGTTGGGCCTATGACTATGGTACCTCAGAACAAAGTAAGGAGATGTTTGAATATATCAAAGGATATTCACCTGTACACAATGTAAAAAAAGGTGTGCAATATCCGGCTACCATGATCACAACAGGAGATCATGATGACCGTGTGGTACCTGCCCATTCCTTTAAGTATGCTGCCGAACTGCAGGATAAGCAATCGGGTAACAACCCTGTACTGATCCGCATTGAGACCAATGCCGGACATGGAGCCGGTACACCTGTTGCCAAAAGCATTGAGCAGTATGCTGATATGTTCAGCTTTACGCTGTACAACATGGGCTTTGAAACACTGCCTGGTACTGCAAAATAAGAAATCAACTAAACAAGTGCATAAAACCGTTTCAATTTTTGGAACGGTTTTTTTATGGGATATCCTTACCTTTGTTCACTGCGGAGAATGAAATCAGTTTAATTGAACCAGCCCTAACCCCAGCATTTTGGACAAAGAAAAGATCATACAGGAATTGCAGTTTAAGGCGATCAGAAGCGGAGGCGCCGGCGGTCAGCATGTGAACAAGGTTTCCTCAAAAGTAGTTCTGAGTTTTGATGTGGACAGTTCCGAAGCTTTGACTGAACAGGAAAAAAAGCGAATCTGTCTGAAACTGGAAAACCGGCTTACTTCTGATCATTTCCTTCTGCTACAATCAGATGAAAGTCGCAGCCAGCACAAGAACAAAGAACTGGTTACAGAGAGGCTTTTGATGCTGCTTGAAAATGCCTTAAAGGTTTCCAAAAAAAGGATCAAGACCAAACCCTCTGGTTCAGCTATTGAAAAAAGGCTGAAGTCAAAACTGATGAAGTCGCAAATCAAGAGCACACGGAGAAAGGAAAAACCTGATCATTAGAATTCCCAAGGAAAAGGAAAAGGAAAAGGAAAAGGAAAAGGATAAGGATATCAGTGAATATGATCCATTTGATAATGATTAATTAATAGTAAAAGAGATGGATAAAACTCAGGAAATGAGGTTTCATGAGTGAGCAACTAGATAACAATAACAATAACAATGACAATGACAATGACAATGACAACTCACCAGAGTTTGAGCCTTGTGATGTATGCGGCGGGACTGAAGCCAATTTTGATGGGTTTTGCCTGCAATGTGAAATTCCTATGGATGTAATTGTATCACAGTAACCCGACATTATCCCCTGTAATCCCGCCATAATCCCTTTAATCCCGACAAAGATTCAGTTATTATGTCGGGATCTTTAAAAATTTATCAAATACAGGATTAATCTCGACAATATTATCAATTTCATGCAGTTAAGGTGACATATGTTTCAGTTTTAATCGAACGTCAAGTTAATTTCACTTTTTCATCACTAATATTTGGGATTCACTAATCTTTACTGTTCCATTACTTATGTGATTTCCACTGCGCCGTAAAATTATCAGTGAATTTATTTTTTCCAAGGTAGTGATTACAAAGTGGGGTAAAGTGGTGGGAAATGGGGTAAAGTGGGGGAACAGCGGCGAGAAATAAATAAAGGATACCTTGGATTGAAAATTGAAATAAATCTGAGTTGGATAAATTTGAGATGGATAAATCTGAGTTGGATAAATCTGAGATGGAGGTAATGATGAAGATTACATTAAGTAAATCGCAGTGGGAACGGATTGGTAAACAGGCTGGATGGATGAAGAAAGAGGCGATATGGTCTCCAAGCAATAACGAAAAATCAAATCAGGTTCATTCTGTCATGGAAAAAGTTTATAATATTCTTTCAACAGAATTATCGCCATTGGTTCAAGAAGATGTTTTATTACAGCAAGAAGCAAAAAACGGCATTAATGACATTTTGGGTCATTTTAGTTATTTATCATAAAAACAAAATTAAATACGTATTCAATGATGTGTTAAAATAGCAAGGTATAAATTATCTATTTTGTGAATAATTAGGCATTAATAAAAGGAGCAATTATGAAAATTAAATTAAGTAAATCCAAGTGGGAGAAATTGGGTAAAACAGTGAAAACGGCTCAAAGTGTCGGTGATCTTGCTGAAGAGATTTATGGTAGTAAGGGGATTACATTTGATTATGCGCTTCCGCAGAAATGGGTAGACTTAGCTGAGCGTAACGGGTTTGATGTTCGTAGTAATTTTGTATGGATATATCCTAAGGGGTCACTATTTGGTCAGCCAGGACCTATTACTGCAAAAGGTGTGGAAATGGTAAAGGATTCAAAATTTGAAAACATGAAAGCTAGTGGGAATAAAAAAATAAAGATTTCTAAGAGACAATGGGAACAGA
>JBFYPZ010000034.1:0-18091 GCA_041303035.1 Flavobacteriaceae bacterium | reverse complement strand
TTTATAACGATATAGATTTTGGTGCAGAAACCCTGAGCTGGTTTACCAGATTCACCGCAAAGGTCGTTCTTCCTTTTGAAATCGACTGGCAAACAAACATGATGTATATGGGCCCCAATGAAAACGCACAAAATGAATACAAAGGTATGTTTTCAACGGATATGGCATTTAGTAAGGATATCATGAAAGGAAATGGCACCCTTACCTTTAACATCAGCGACTTGTTCAATACACGCAAGAGAGAAATGGAAACACTTACAGATACTTTCTATTCCGAAAGTGAGTTTCAGTGGAGGGAAAGACAATTTCGACTCGCTTTTACCTACCGTTTCAACCAGAAAAAGAAAAGGGAAATGAACCGCAACTTTGAAGGTGGCGACATGGATATGATGGGCGGATAATAAGCTGCTGAAAGATTAAAAGGCTGTCCGGAATTTCAGACAGCCTTTTTTTATTTCTATTCCTGAAAAACAATCCATCCGGGAATGATTCCTGTTTTGAGCGTTTTTAACAAGCTGCCGTCAGCCGCATCATAAATATACAGGTTTCCTTCACTTTGGTAATCATTCGCGTCAGTAGCATAGATTTCTCCCCCATGACCGGTCATATGATAAAAATTACCCTCCAACCCTTTAAAAGGGACTTCTGGCACAGTATTGCTATTGACAGACATTTTATAAACCCGGGCATCGAGGTTGTAGAAAAAGGCATCACCCAGCAGGGTCAGGTGCTGTGGGTGTTCCGAAAGCTCAAAATCAAAGCTGCTGACAACCTCATTATCAGATGATATCTTAAAAAGTTTACCCCCTGTTTCCATTCCCGTCCAGTCCGGCTTTCCACCGCAAAGCACCCAGGTGTTCCCAGACAGATCTGCCTGAAGGGAATTCGGCACATCACCAACGGTCAGGTTCTTGACCAGTCTGCCATCTTTCGTATCGATCACGGCAACCTTGTTGTTATGTCCGTAGCCGCCTTCCAGATTCACGTACAGGAAATTGTTGATTGCCAGCATATTTTCCGGCCCCTCTCCAACTGAAATTGTCGAGAGCACCTGATTGGTATTCAAATCAATTACAGTGATAAAATCATCTGAAGGGTCATTCGGATCTCCCCAGTTACTCAAAAAACCTCTGTTGTTCGCTGAAACAAAATACCGGGGAGATTGTATCATGTCTCCCTTAATTTCTGTTATCGTTTTCAGGGTATATCTGTCTGCCACGACCACCTTATGGGAGTTATTGACCACAATATAAGCCAGGTCTCCGTGCAGGTGCATGGACTGAACAATGTTACCCAGATCTGCATTGTTCTCAGTTTTGTAAACATCCTGAGTAACCATTCCATCATCTGACACATGCGTCAGGGTTCCGGTACCATTATTGAAAGGGCCTTCATTGGTAATAAAGTACCCGTTTTCAAAAGTACCCAAACTGTCAGCTGCCTCAGTATTATCTGTACAGCTACCCAAAATAATCAGTAAGCTATAGGATAAAAAAATATTTAATATTTTCATTTGATTTAAATTTGATAATGGATGGTTAGATTAAAATTACGACCTGGCATAGGCCGGTAGGCCACAACCTGATATGACTGGTCAAAAAGATTGTTCAGGGAAAAAATAACATGCAAATTGTATTTGTTCAGCTGATAGTCTGCGTTGATATCCGACAGCCAGTATGGATCAAGGCTTTGCGTATTGCTTGTAGTGGTATAGACTTTTCCGGTATAGCCCAGCCTATACCTGAGGCCAAAAGCACCATAATTATATTTCAGGATATTATTCGCCTTGTGTTCCGGATTGTAGATCAATTGCAGATCCGTACTCTCGTCCCTGGCATTCACATAAGTGTACTGGCTCTCAAAAGTAATATGGTGCTCATGGAGCTTTAAATTGTAATCAAAATCCAGTTCTACGCCATAGTTTCTGCTTTGCTGAATATTTTGAGGCATCCAGAAATCTGATGAACCCGGCACCCACTGTATTAAATTATCATTTTTTATCAGAAATGTACCTGCATCGAAACTCCAGGCCGGCATTTTTAAAAAGAAACCAAATTCAGCAGTAAAGCTGTCTTCGGGTTTCAGATCAGGATTGCCGCCTGGCTGCCAGTACAGGTCGTTAAAAGTTGGCAGGCGGTAATTTGTACCGGCATTGGCTCTGATATCCAGGGTTTCAGACACCTTATATCGCGCATCAGCTGCAAAAATAAATGGGATGGAGTATTCAGAGGCAAATCCCTTTCTGGCACTGAGGTTATATCTTAATTTCCTTTTTAAGTTGCTTCCAAATACGACAAAACCCTCCACCCTGTCCAGGTCTTTGTCCGGCAGATCATCCCCTTCAGCATGGGATGCATTGTAATCCAGACCCGCACTCAAACGGGTGTTGTTGTTCAAAAAATAACTCAGGTCATAGGTGCCAACAAAATTCCTGCCTTTGTTTTCATTGGACAGCGGCTGGACTTTAACCGGAAAGTACTCATAATTCTCGGCCAGCCAGGCTGCAGTCAGGCTGCTGGAATAGTTGTTACCCGAATTGTTCCATTTCAGGGCCAGCCTGTCATAAGTGGTGACCAAACCCGATCTGCCCGGGGCTGTAAGGCTTCCTGATAAATTCCTGTCATTTTTGTTATGCGCGCCATAGAAAGAAACTATATTATTTTCATTGATTTGATTTCCAAGCACATATTGAAATCCGGAATTTCTATATTGTCCGTTTTTATTCTTTATATTGGTATCGGGATAGGCATAATCATTTTCACTCTGACCATAAGTTGCCGAAACTTTTGCGTATAATTTTTTTGAACTCCATACGCCCTGTATGGCACCAGTATAAGTTTCATAACTACCGGCAAAACCCGTAGCCAAAAACCGGCTTGCCCTGCCAAACTCAATTTTATCGGCGAGGTTGATCGCACCGCCAACGGCTCCGCTACCCAGAACAACACTGCCACCCCCTTTTTTGATTTCGAGCTGACTAAAACTGTTGATTACCAGTGAATTGAAGTCTGTTTGTCCGTTCAGGGAGGAATTGACCGGTATTCCATTCCAAAATACTGCGGTCTGTGAGGCTGTTGATCCTCTGAGGGAAATTGTAGAAATCATTCCCTCGCCGTATTCCTTTAAATACAAGTTCGTTTCTTTCTGAAGAAAATGACCCAGGCCTGACAGTTCATAATTAATTATCGAATCGGAATAGATCTCATTGCTATAACCTGTTTGCAGCACCTCTGAAAACCTGCCATACAACAGTACTTCCTCCAGCTGATTGATCGAATCATACTGGGAATACCCGTATTGGCAAAAGAAAAGAAGAAAGGCTGCTATCGTTTTTCGCATATCACAAATATTTTTCTTCCGAAAATATCAGAGTTAAAAAATTTGGCAGGTTTCCTGGCTTGCGTCCTGTTGAATGCCTTCCCCTGAAATACAGAGTGACTAAAGAATTTCAACAAGCACCAAATAAATGGCTGAGCTTACAGTTGCGGAGACAGCTCCCGATTTTAACGGGATTCCCTTTTACTAAGTTTTAAACAATGATTTAAAACCAGCACCAAAATTCGAAACAAATATAGTTATAATAATGTGGTTAAATTTTAATTTATTTGATTAAACCTGAAGAATATTTTCGTAACATTGAGGTGCTAATGCCCCACAAATGAAATTTTTGTACTGCATGTTTTTTGTCTTTGCAGGAATAATTTCCTGTAAAAATACTTCTTCCCCTGAAACTCGGGATAAGAATAGCAGTGAAGTAAATACATCGATAAAATACGCTAATGGATTTGATTTACAGTATTTTAACGGTTATAACAAATTGGTTATTAAAGATCCGTATCCCGGGGCCACTGAGGAATTTATATATTACCTGGTTCCTAAAAATACGTCGGTCCCGGCCGAGTTATCCGATAAAAATATCATTTTCACTCCGCTCACACGACTGGTGGCCACTTCAACCACGCATATTCCCATGATCGAGCTTTTTAATCAGGAGAAAAATCTCGTAGGTTTTCCCCAAACAAATTACATTTCCTCCGAGCGCACTGTGGAAAGGATACTTCAGGGAAAAGTGGCCGAACTCGGCAGTGTTCAGGACCTGAATATGGAAATCCTGATCGACCTGCAACCTGAGCTGGTAATAGCCTTCACCATGGATAAAAATGATCAAGTGTTTAAAAATTTGTCTGCACTTAAAATAAATGTACTTTTCAACGGCGACTGGCTTGAGGAAACACCGCTGGGCAGGGCTGAATGGATGAAATTGTTCGGTGCCTTATTCGATCAGACAAAGAAAGCGGATAGCCTTTTTCTGGCTATAGAAAACAACTATACAAGTGCCAAAAAGCTGGCTTCTGAAGCAAAGGAAAGTCCAACCGTGCTTACCGGCTCACTTTTTCAGGACAAATGGCACCTGCCTGCCGGTGGCAGCTTTATGTCCACTTTTTTTAAGGATGCGAATACGATGTATTTATGGAAAGACAGTCCGGGAACCGGCAGTCTGGTACTGGGTCTGGAATCTGTTCTGGATGTGGCCGGAACTGCGGATCTTTGGATTGGATCGGGCATCTTTACCAGTTATCATGAAATGGAAAGCAGCAATGCCCATTACTCCAGTTTTGATGCCTTTCAAAAGAGACAGGTTTATACCTTCTCAAAAAAGAAAGGAAATAACGGCGGGATTTTGTTTCTTGAGCTGGCACCCATCATGCCGGATATCGTATTAAAAGACATTATTAAAATAGCCCATCCGGACTTGCTTCCGGACTATGACACCTACTTTTTAGAACCATTGGATGTACCTACCATGGAAATTAAATAAAGATTTATAATTTTACAATCTAATTATTGAATTGAATCCGATCAAGACTACGCGTTTTTATTTCTTTTTGCTGATCCTGACCTTGTTGGTGTTTTTCATCACAAACATCAGTTTGGGTTCCGTTTCTATTCCTGCAATGGAAATCCTGAAGAACCTCTCAGGCATACCGTCTGAAAACGATACCTGGACTTATATCATCACCCATTACAGGTTGCCAAAAGCCATCACTGCCGTGTTGGTGGGATCCGGATTAAGTGTCTGCGGTTTGTTCATGCAAACCCTATTCCGAAATCCCATGGCCGGGCCTTATGTGCTGGGCATCAGTTCAGGTGCAAGTCTGGGTGTTGCCCTGCTGATCATGGGCACGTCCATTTTAGGAGGTCAATATTTGGCTTTGGGCAACAACCAGATCGCCACGGTTATTGCCGGTATTCTTGGAGCTTTGGCAATTCTTATTACGGTAATGACCGTATCAGGCTATATAAAAAACACCATGGCGCTGCTTATCATCGGCCTGATGTTCGGAAGCTTTACAACGGCAATAATCAGCATATTGTCCTATTTCAGTTCTGCACAAAACCTGCAGCAATACATGTTCTGGAGCTTTGGGAGTCTGGGCAATACGGGCTGGTCTGCCTTACCCATTTTATCGGGGATATACATTTTGTGCCTCCTTTGGGCTATCCCCAATATAAAATCGCTCAACGCACTTTTACTCGGAGAAAATTACGCGAAAAGTTTAGGCTTGTCCATACCCTCCACACGCAATCAGATACTCATGATAACCGGAGTACTTACCGGAGTGATCACAGCCTTTGCAGGTCCGATCGCTTTTGTAGGACTCGCCGTACCCCATATCACTAAAATGCTTTTGCAAACCAGCAACCACAAGGTTTTATTCCCTGCCGTTCTGCTGATGGGTGCCATTATTATGCTGATCTGTGACACGATTGCTCAGGTACCCAATGCGGCCTTTGTCCTGCCCATTAATGCAATAACCTCCCTGTTTGGAGCTCCTGTCGTGATCTGGTTACTGCTAAAAAAACGCAAACTTTCCTGAGCTTACGGTATGACAAAGAAAAATGTTCCCATATTATCTTCAAAGAACCTGGTTATCGGCTATAAAAAGAAGTCGGTAAAAAGCGTCATCGCCAAAGATTTGGACCTGGAACTGCTCGGTGGCGAACTCGTTTGTCTGTTGGGCAAGAATGGCATAGGCAAGTCAACGCTCCTGCGCACGCTCACGGGTGTGCAGCCTGCATTAGCCGGAGAGATCAGGTTAGAGGAAGCCTTGTTGCAAGACATCACCAGGCAGCATGTAGCCCGGAAGATCGCTGTAGTGCTTACCGAAAAACCCGAAACCGGCAATTTTTCGGTTTATGAGCTGGTGGCCTTAAGCAGACATCCCTATACCAACTGGATGGGCACATTAAAAAAGGAGGACAAAAAGGAAATCGAACTGGCGCTGGAGCAGACTGATCTGTCGGTATTACGGGACAGAAAAGTGGATGAGCTCAGCGACGGACAGCTTCAGCGGGTAATGATCTGCAGGGCACTCGCTCAGAATACGGAACTCATCATTCTGGATGAGCCCACTGCACATCTCGACATCCAGCACAAAATAGAGACCTTCCATTTATTGAAAAAGCTTGCCCGCGAGCTGGACAAATGTATACTCATATCTACCCATGAAATCCAGCTGGCCCTGCAAATAGCAGATGTGATCTGGTTGATGAACGAACAGGGCATATATTCCGGACCACCGGAAAAACTCATAGAAAACGACCACGTCAGCCGCTTATTCGACAATACACTGATCCATTTTGATAAAAATAACCTGCAGTTTCATATAAGTGATACACAAATAAAAACTGTTTAATTGCAATTATGTGTTTCTATTCCAAACTCACAAAAAAAGCAGAAGAGATAGAGAGCAGATTTAAGGCTGCCTTTACCGATAAAGCCCGCTATGTGCCTGATAAAGAGATCAAGGCTTTTGATTTTCCGGGTCTGCCGGTCATTTGTTCTGCCGATCCTTCAATGATCGATTTTTTTAACTGGGGCTTGATCCCGGCATGGTCTGAGGATGATGCCATCAAAAAATACACCCTGAATGCGAGGATAGAAACGCTGGAAACGAAAGCCTCGTTTATGGAATATACAGGCAACAGGTGTTTGATCCCCGCGAATGGTTTTTACGAGTGGAAATGGCTGGATGCCAAAGGTAAGGCCAAAGAAAAATACGAGATCGGATTACAGGATGAAGGCCTGTTCTCCTTTGCCGGGATCTGGTCTCTTTGGAAAGACCCTTTTCATATGACGGAGTTTCATACTTTTACTGTGATAACGACCCAGGCCGACAGTTTGATGAGTGAGATCCATAACAGCAAAAAAAGAATGCCGGTTATACTTACAGAAGCGAATGAGAAGTTCTGGTTGCAACAGGCTCCGCTCGGGGACTTTAAAACAAATTCACCGGCGCTGGTGGCAAAAAGGATCTCTCCCGCATCGCCACAGCTGGATCTGTTTTGAAACAAGCATTACACTTCTATACCTGATAGTGCGGTGGCATATACCTCTTCATATTGAGGAAGTATCTTATCAATGGAAAAACGCTGTGCGTTGCGGTAGGCATTTTCTTTAAACTCCTCGAGCCGCTGCTCGTTTTCCAGTATGTAGATCGAATTTTTTGCCATTTCCTCGCAATTCCCCACATCACTTAAGAATCCGGTTACACCCTGCACATTTACTTCGGGCAGACCACCGGTATTGGAGGAAATCACCGGCGTTCTAAGAGCCATTGCTTCCAGTGCCGCCAGTCCAAAACTTTCTGTTTGTGAAGGCAGCAAAAAGAGATCTGAATGGCAGAGGATTTTATTGATCTCATCGCTATTGCCCAAAAAAAGAATCTTTTCCTTTACGCCAATTTCTTTGGCGTACATCACAGCTGCTTCCTTTTCCGGACCCTCGCCAACCAGGATCAATTTGGCTTTGATCTTGTGCTGGATCTTTTCAAAAATGGTGATTATATCCTTAATTCTTTTTACGGGTCTGAAATTGCTGATATGCGATATGATCTTTTCATCGGCCGCGGCCAGGCTTGCCCTTATACAATTCTTTTCGTCCAGCTCTTTACGATGCTCAAAATCGACAAAATTATAGATCACCCTGATCTCCTTTTCAATATTGAACAAGCGAAGGGTGTCCTCTCTCAGGCTTTTCGAAACGGTTGTAACCACATCGGAATTGTTGATACTGAACTCCACTGCATTCTTGTAAACGGGATGGCTTCCCACCAGTGTAATGTCTGTACCGTGTAGCGTAGTCACGATCGGGATATTGATGCCCTTCTGTTTTAACATTTGTTTGGTCATATAGGCCGCATAAGCATGCGGTATGGCATAATGTACGTGCAGGATCTCGAGTTTGTATTTGATGACCGTTTCAAACAGCTTGCTCGACAAGGCCAGTTCATAGGGCTGGTAATGAAACAAGGGATATTCTTCAACGAAGACCTCATGAAAAAACAGATTGGCACTCAGAAATTCCAGTCTGACCGGCTGATGGGTGGTAATAAAATGGATCTCATGACCTTTTTTTGAAAGGCCTATTCCCAACTCGGTTGCTAATACGCCACTTCCACCATAGGTAGGGTAGCACACAATTCCTATTTTCATTTTATCTGATTTATTATTAAAAGGATTCCAGGCACATCCATCCCGGTTTTCTGTTTTTTATTACATTTGGAAAAAACAAAAATACGCTTTTTAATGAACTATCGCTTTTTTGAGCAGCATGTAAAGCAATTATCCGAAATTTCCCTGGGTGGGCTGAGTTCACAGCTCAAAATGATACCTGAAGGCAGACCGTTACTCAGTTGGGAGGAAATTAATCTCAGAAAACCCAGGCCTGCCGGAGTTCTTGCACTTTTTTATCCTGACAGATTTAACAATACCACTTTTTTATTAACTTTACGAGCCTCCTATAAAGGTGTGCATGCCGATCAGATCAGTTTTCCGGGTGGGAAAATGGAAAAACATGACAAAGACCTGGCTCACACCGCACTGCGTGAAACGAACGAAGAAACCGGAGTAGAAAAAAATGATGTCAACTTGATCAGACAAATCACAAATACCTATATACCCCCGAGCAATTTTCTGGTACATACTTTTATGGGTACCATTCCTTTTAAGCCCGAATTTAAAAAGAACCATGAAGTTGAAGAAATTCTGGAAGTTTCGGTAAGCGAACTCCTCGATGAGCGCGCCTTAACTACAAAAAAAATGGCTACAAGTTATATGAAGGAAATCGATATACCTTGCTTTCAACTCAACAACCACGTGGTTTGGGGAGCAACTGCCATGATGTTAAGCGAAATAAAAGATCTATTAAAATCAATATAATCCGCAAAAATATTTATTTTTGCCGTCCAATTAAGGAAAGATGAAGATGTTTAAGAAAGATGTATTTGGAAAAAGTTTATTCATAAAGAAAAAACTGATTCAGTTTTTCGGTTTGATCTCACACCGAAGGTATCGTGGATTTAATGAACTTCAAATAGACGGATCCGAAATCATTCGGGATCTTCCCCCCACCAATGTTTTGTTCGTTTCCAATCACCAGACCTATTTTGCAGATGTAGCTGCCATGATGCATGTTTTTAATGCTTCATTGAGCGGAAGGGTTGATAATATAAGAGATATTGGCTATCTCTACAATCCCAAACTAAATATCTATTACGTTGCAGCAAAGGAAACCATGCGCTCCGGCATCTTACCCAAGATCATGGAATATATTGGCTCAGTTTCTATTGAAAGGACCTGGAGAGAAAAGGGTAAAGATGTGAACAAGCAGGTTAAAATGAGCGACATTTCCAACATCACCAAGGCGCTGGATGACGGCTGGGTGATCACTTTTCCACAGGGTACCACCACGCCATTTAAACCGATCAGAAGGGGAACTGCCCATATCATACTCAAAAACAAACCCATAGTTATTCCGATTGTAATCGATGGTTTCAGAAGGTCCTTTGACAAAAAGGGATTGTTTATGAAAAAAACAGGCATTTTGCAATCGATGGTGATCAAGCCTCCCCTGGAGATCGATTACGAAAACGATTCGGTGGATGACATCGTTACCAAGCTGGAATACGCTATTGAACAACATCCTTCATTTTTAAAGGTTGTTCCGGTGGAAGAATACGCGCAAACAGAAACTGAACTCAACAAAAAAAGAGAATTCTGGACGAAATACTAATGTCTGTACTTTTGTGCAATTTTCACCTTAAGCTGTCTTTGATAGTCCTCTTCCAGCCATTTTAAGTAGTTGTCGGAACTTTTCATAATACAATAGGAATACTGTTTGATCCGGTAAGCGATATCTTCCTTTAACAGGCCTGAAAGTTCATAAGCCTCGAGGAGATTAGCCGCATTTTCCATACACATTTGTGCGTGTTGTGAAAGGGAATGTTCCAGTACCATTTTTGATTTACCTCCGCTGTTCATCACCGCATCATAAGATTCCCTGATGTTGAATCCCATTACTTCAGTGCGTGAAAATCGGCTCCTGATCTCATCCGGCATCTGATAGGAAAATTTACTTTCTATCTCCTCATCGCTTTCCAGGCTTTCCAGGAACTGATTCGGGTTGTTGAAAATGTACCTCCAGTCTATGGGATCTGTCCATAATCCAAAACGTGAAACATTATTACCCAGATCCAGAATGCGGAACTTATTCTTTTTGCCAAATACCCTTGAACCCCTTCCTATCATTTGAAAATAAAGGGCCAGTGATTTTGTAGCCCGGTTGATGATGATCGTTTCTATTGAGGGTTCATCAAAGCCTGTGGTGAGTATTCCAACCGAGGTCAGGATCGCATTCGGTGTTTCTTTGAACCATTTTAAGATCTCCCTTCTCTCTTCTTTGGTATTGGTATTGTCTATGTATTTGATCTTATAACCCGCGTTTAAAAAGGTTTCATGAACATATCTCGAAGTTTGAATACCATTATTAAAGATGAGGGTCTTGGTACCCAAAGCTTCCTGTTCATACGCTTTGACGAGCTTGTGCTGCATACTGGTCTGCACATAGAGCTCCTCAGAAGATTTTACGGTGTAATCTCCGTTCATTCCAACTTTTAAAGAGGTCAGACTGACATTAAAACCAAAAGTACTCGCTTCCGAAAGAAAGCCGTTTTTAATCAGTGAACTGATATTTTCGCCCACGATCAGATCCTTGTAGATCTGGTGCATGGGCAGAAGTATGTTTGAACTCAGGGGTGTAGCTGTCACACCCAAAATGAAACAGGCCTCGAAGTATTTGAACAGTTTTCTGAAAGAGTTGTAATGCGCCTCATCCACGATGACCATGCCGATATCCGAAAGACTCACCTTTCCTTCTTTCAAGCGGTTGTTGAGCGTTTCAACCATGGCAACAAAACAGTAATAGTTTGGGTCATTGCTTACCATTTTCACATTGCTGTCAATGATCTTGTTGGAAACTCCAAATTCGAGCAGCATCTGAGAGGTTTGCTTGCTCAGTTCAATTCTGTGTGTGAGTATCAATACCTTTTTGCCGGTAGTCGCAATATATTTTCTGGCAATTTCGGAAAAGATCACGGTCTTGCCGCCACCGGTGGGGAGCTGGTACAACAGGTTATAATTGTCGGGGTTGGAGTTGATGTGATCAAAGATCATATCAATCGCTCCATGCTGGTAATCATAGAGCTTTTTCCCTAATTTTCTGTCTTCTTTTTCAAGTTCTGTCAATACCATTTTTCTCCTAAAAACCAAGTTACAAAAATAGCGTATTGATAAGGTTGTATAGCAATTTTTTCAAATATTTTTCGCATACTTTTTCAATAGCTTAACCCTTGACTTACAGTATTTAACAAAAAAAAAGATCCGATAATTTTTTCAATTACCGGATCGTTTGGAAAAATTACTGTATAAAACTAAATATTTGAAGCGAGCCAGTTACCCACTTCACTCGTTTTGTAGGGTTTGCCTTTGTTGGAAAGATCTTCTGTTACAATTCCCAAATCCAGGGATTTGTTCACCACCTTTCTGATCGCATTTGCCTCCTCTACCAATCCGAAGGCATCTTCAAACATCATGGCTGCCGATAAAACAGTTGCCAGCGGATTCGCTATATCTTTGCCTGCAGCCTGCGGGTATGATCCGTGTATGGGCTCGTACAGGGAGGTCTTCTCTCCTACCGATGCAGAAGGCATCAGGCCCATGGAGCCCGAAATAACAGAAGCCTCATCTGTTAGTATATCTCCAAAAAGATTTTCTGTTATCAGCACGTCATAACTGTTTGGCCATTGCACCAGGCGCATGGCCACGGCATCAACAAATTCATAACTCACCTCTACTTCGGGATATTCTTTTGCCATCTGCTGAACCGTTTCTCTCCAGAGTCTTGAAGTTTCCAAAACATTGGCCTTATCCACACAGCACAATTTCTTTCTTCTGGTCATGGCCAGCTCAAATCCTTTTTTCGCCAGTCTTTTAACTTCATCCCGGGAATATACGCAATGGTCAAAGGCTACATTACCGTTATCCGTCCGGCCTTTCTCACCAAAATAAATTCCTCCGGTGAGTTCACGGAGAAAAACCAGGTCGGTTCCCTCGATCCGCTCCCTTTTTAATGGAGAGTTGTCGATCAGCGACGGAAAAGTATAGGTAGGCCGGATATTGGCAAAAAGTCCCAGCTTTTTGCGCATTTTGAGCAAGCCCTGTTCGGGCCTTATCTTTGCACCGGGATCATTGTCGTATTTCGGATGGCCGATGGCACCAAACAGAACTGCATCCGCCTGCAGGCAAATCTCATGCGTTTCATCCGGATACGGATCTCCAACGGCATCAATGGCCGCAGCCCCAGTTAGGGCGGGCATCCATGTAATTTGATGATTAAATTTTCTGGCTACGGCATCACAAACTTTCACAGCCTGATCGATTACTTCCGGGCCAATTCCGTCTCCTGCCAATAAGGCTATCTTTATTTTCATCTGTTAATATTTATTTCTTTTTATTGGTCAGATGGAACAGCCCATTAACCTTATCTTTCATTACAAAAATTCGACTTGGTTGTTTCATTTCTTACTTTATAATATTTAACATTTTCTGTGTTGCAATAATGGCTGAAACGGTTTGATCAGAATCCAGTCCGCGGGTTTTGAATACCTGCTCTTTCTGCTGCCAGGTAATGACTGTTTCGCATAAGGCATCCGAATTCGATCCGGGTGGTATTCTAACGGCATAATCTATCAGGTTTGGCAAACCCAGGCCTTTTTTTGAATAGATCTTGTGCAGAGTCTTCATAAAAGCATCAAACTGTCCGTCGCCCTGGGAATTTTCCTCAAAAGTCTCCTCATCTATGGTCAGAGAGATGGTGGTTGAGGGTCGCAGTCCCTTTGAATGCGTCAAAACATAAGAATTAACCTTGATCTTATCTTCAAGCTGGTTGTTGTGCAGCACATCAGAAATAATATAAGGCAGGTCTTCCGTGCTGACCACTTCTTTTTTGTCTCCCAGTTCGATGATCCGGTTCGTAACTTTTAAAATATCTGCATCGCTCAGGTGCAGACCGAGTTCCTGCAGGTTTTTTTGAATATTCGCCTTGCCGGAGGTTTTGCCAAGGGCGTATTTTCTTTTTCTGCCAAAGCGCTCAGGCAGTAAATCGTTGAAATACAGGTTGTTCTTATTGTCGCCATCGGCATGAATACCTGCTGTTTGTGTAAACACATTATCTCCTAAAATAGGTTTGTTTTCAGGAATTCTAAAACTGGAAAAGGTTTCCACAAGCCGGCTTACTTTGTACAAAGCTTTTTCATTGACCCCAATCTGCAATTCAGGCATAAAATCGTTGATTACCGCCACAACACTCGCCAGCGGTGCATTACCGGCTCTTTCGCCCATCCCGTTAACGGTCAGGTGTATGCCGTTTGCTCCGGCATACAGGGCCTCCATTACATTGGAAACACTGAGGTCGTAATCATTGTGCCCGTGAAAATCAAAATGAGATTTCGGGTATCGTTTTCGAATCTGGTCAATATAGGTAAATGTTTCTCTGGGGGTTAGCACACCCAGCGTATCCGGAAGCAGGATCCTTTTTACAGGCTGCGTTTGTAAAAAATCAAGAAATTGAAAAACGTAGTCAGGAGAATTTCTCATACCGTTGCTCCAGTCCTCAAGATACACATTGGTTTCGATTCCTTTTTCCTGAGCTTTTGCTACTACCTGTGCAATACCTGCAAAGTGTTCTTCGGGAGTTTTCTTCAGCTGATGTACAAGGTGATTCAGTGAGCCTTTGGTGAGCAGGTTCTGCACTTTGGCTCCTGTTTCGAGCATCCAGTCAATGGACAATCCTCCGTCAACAAATGAAAGCACCTCTACCCGGTTGAGATATCCTTTCTTTGCAGCCCACCCGGTAATATTTTTTACAGCCTGAAATTCTCCTTCTGAAACCCTTGTTGATGCTATTTCGATCCTGTCTACCTTGAGCTCTTCCAAAAGCAACTGCGCAATGGTGAGTTTTTCTGAGGCAGTAAAGGACACACCACTGGTCTGTTCTCCATCACGGAGTGTGGTATCCATTATTTCTATTTTTCTTTTACTCATAGGGTTATGCAATAAATGACCTCATTAAAAGGGTCTGGTTTTTGAAAATTCTAAAATTTCAGGTTTCAAATTCTGTAAATAGTCAATATCGTCAAAACCGTTGAGCATGTTGTGTTTTTTATACCCGTTGATCACAAAGTTCTCGCTCTGGCCTGTCGTTAACAGCGTAACCTTCTGCTCCTTTAAATCCACTTCCAGGTTGGTGGTCGGGTCTTTATAGATCTCTTCAAAGATGCTGTCTAAAAAAGATTCACTGACCTGAACGGGCAGTACGCCGATATTCAGACAGTTATTCTTAAAAATGTCGGCAAAAAAACTGGATATCACACAACGAAAACCGAAATCATATACAGCCCAGGCAGCATGCTCTCTCGAAGAGCCTGAACCGAAGTTCTTTCCGCCCACCAGAATCGTGCCGCTGTATTTGGGATCATTGAGCACAAAATCTTTTTTTAAAGAGCCATCCGGATGGTAACGCCAGTCTCTGAATAAATTATCACCAAAACCCTTTCTTTCTGTAGCCTTTAAAAAACGGGCCGGAATGATCTGGTCGGTATCCACATTTTCAATAGGCAATGGGTATGCCGTACTTTTTAAAACATTAAATTTATCGTAAGCCATAAAGTCTGTTTATTATCATTGTTGATTCTCTTCCTATAAAAATTCTCTCGGGTCGGTCACTTTACCGGTAATTGCAGCGGCTGCAGCCACCAGCGGACTTGCCAGCAGGGTTCTTGAGCCGGGGCCCTGTCTGCCCTCAAAATTTCTGTTCGATGTGCTCACGGCGTATTTGCCCGCAGGAACTTTATCATCGTTCATGGCAAGACAAGCAGAACAACCAGGCTGCCGCAGAACAAAACCGGCTTCAGTGAAAATATCGAGCAGGCCTTCTTCCCTGATCTGGTCTTCGACCTTATGTGATCCGGGGACAAGCCACACGGTAATGTCTTTGGCTTTTCTTTTTCCTTTGACTACCGAAGCAAAAGCCCTGAAATCCTCGATCCTTCCGTTGGTACAACTACCCACAAAAACATAATCGATCTTTTTTCCAAGCATGGCTTCTCCTTCATGAAAGCCCATATAATCAAGGGATTTAATATATGTCACCTTGCCTCCTTCTACCATTTCCGCTTCAGGGATGGCTTTGCTGATGCCCATACCCATACCCGGATTCGTTCCATAGGTGATCATGGGTTCTATAACTGCTGCGTCAAAAACAAATTCTTTGTCGTATACGGCATCCTTGTCTGTTTTCAGGGTCTTCCAATACTCCATGGCTTTGTCCCAGTCTTTTCCTTTCGGAGTAAAGGTTCTGTCTTTGATATAGGCAAAGGTCTTTTCATCCGGTGCGATCATGCCTCCCCTGGCACCCATTTCTATACTCAGGTTGCATACGGTCATACGGCCTTCCATGCTCATACTTTCAAACACTTCTCCGGCATATTCTACAAAATATCCGGTGGCACCGGAAGTCGATAGTTTCGAAATGACAAACAGCGCAACATCTTTTGGAGTAACACCCTTTTGCAATTTGCCATTCACCTTTATAAGCATGCTTTTTGCCTTGGGCTGCATAATGCACTGCGAGGCAAGGACCATTTCTACCTCTGAGGTTCCGATTCCAAACGCAATAGCACCAAAAGCCCCATGGGTGGAAGTATGAGAATCACCACAAACAATTGTCGCACCTGGCAATGTAATCCCGTTCTCCGGTCCAACCACGTGCACTATGCCATTGTTTTCATGTCCTAATCCCCAATGACGAATACCGTATTCATGGGCATTTTGCTCCAGGGCTCTTAACTGATTTGCAGACAAGGGGTCCTCAACCGGCAAATGCTGGTTGATAGTTGGTGTATTGTGATCGGCAGTTGCAAAAGTTTTTTCAGGAAACAGAACTTTTATTCCCCTGCTTTTCAAACCCAAAAATGCTACCGGACTCGTAACCTCGTGAATGAGGTGCCTGTCTATAAAGATAACATCCGGTCCGTCTTCAATTTTTTTAACCACATGGTCGTCCCAGACTTTATCAAATAATGTTTTTCCCATATTTAATTCGTTTAATTCATCCTTTTTTGAAGGGCAGGCAAATGTAATTATATATAGTAAACAGCCTGAAATATTTTAATAATTTTTACAATGTTCAAGGGTCAAAAAATGGAATTATTTTATGCCTAAAACCTTATAATTGAAAGGGTAAGAACCTGTAAAGAATACATATTTAAATAGAAGTCATCGGATTGGGAATTCCTATTAAAATAATGGCTGCATTGCTCTAATTAAAAAAATAAATTACACATTTGAACATCCTTTTTAATAAATTTCTTTTATCCTCTTTTTGGGCTCTTAAATCCACATTTTTTTGTATCATTAACGCTACAAACTAAAATCGCAAAAATGGGAATCTCCTTGTATTACAAGTCTTTTATATTAATTCTGATTCTTTTTATCAATACAGTACTATTTTCACAGGGTGCCAATCCGGAAATATCTTTGACAGAAAAAGCAAAACTTATTCACAATCAGGTGATTACGATTGACACCCACTGTGATATAGATGTAAAAAACTTTCAGAAGAACCGGAACTATACCAAGACCATGTCAAGCCAGGTGGATTTGCCCAAAATGATCAGCGGCGGACTGGATGTAGCCTGGTTCATTGTTTTTACATCTCAGGGCAAGCTAACTGATGAAGGATATAAAAAAGGCTATGAGAATGCCATGCAAAAATTCGAGGCCATTCAGCGCCTGACTATGGAATACGCTCCTGATAAAATTGAACTGGCATTGAACTCTGCTGACGTAAAAAGGATACATGCCAGCGGAAAAAAAGTGGCCATGATCGGTATTGAAAATGCTTATCCATTGGGAACAGATCTTTCAAATATTCAAAAATTCTATGATTTAGGTGGCCGGTATATGTCACTTGCCCATCAGGGTCACAGCCAGTTCAGCGATTCAAATACCGGCGAAAAAGACGGAAATTGGCTTTATAACAATGGCTTGAGTGAGCTGGGCAAACAGGCAATAGCCGAAATGAACCGGGTTGGCATGATGATCGATGTCTCACACCCTTCAAAAGGTGCCATCATAGAGATGATCCGCTTATCAAAGGCCCCTGTGATCGCCTCCCATTCTTCTGCCAGAGCCCTGTGCAACCACTCCAGAAACCTCGATGATGAACTGCTTTTGCTCATCAAACAAAATGGCGGTGTGGTTCAGACGGTAGCCTTTGACGGTTATGTGAACATGAAAAAGGACAATGCCCACAAGGCAGCGCAGGACAAGGTTCTGAAATCCTATACACAAAAACAGAATTTTACGATACTGAGCTGGCCGGAAAAGCAGGAGCTCAGTGCTGAGGATCAGCAGAAATACGATAAAACTTTTGCGGAAATTAAAATACAGGCAAAAGATGATCTCACAAAAGCAGGAAAGCAGGCCCCTCCGGTAAATGTTGCGGACTTTGTTGATCATATAGACTATATCGTAAAACTGATGGGCATAGACCATGTGGGGATCAGCTCCGATTTTGATGGCGGCGGCGGCGTTAAAGGCTGGAATGATGCTTCCGAAACATTTAATGTGACGCTTGAACTGGTAAAAAGAGGCTACTCTGAAGAAGACATCGCTAAACTGTGGGGACTGA
>JBFYPZ010000033.1:0-18297 GCA_041303035.1 Flavobacteriaceae bacterium | reverse complement strand
TATTCAGATGCTGGCCGATCTTCCTGAAAATTATGATGGACACCCGGCATTTAAGTTCCTGCAGGACGTGCCGGTGGACTGGGAAGACACAAAAGTTTTGAACGCCGAGATCGGTGCTTACATTACAACCGTGCGAAAAGACAGGAACAGCGGCGACTGGTATCTGGGCAGTCTGACCAATGAACAAAGCCGGACTTTTGATATTCCCTTATCATTTTTAGACCCGGGCTCGACTTATACTGCTGAAATTTATGCTGATCCACAGGGAACTACCTGGAATAAAGAAGCCGATAAGGTAGCTGTATCCAGACAGGAAGTAAAATCAGGGGATACATTAAAAATTTTTCTTGGCGAAGGAGGAGGAACAGCCATACGTTTTGCAAAGAAATAACTGTTGAAACTAAAGGAAATGAAAATAAAACCCAAACCAAAAAGTTAATCTGATCATATACCATGAAAAAAGTTCTAATAATCAGCCTGTCTATCCTGTTATTTTCCTGTAATTCAGAAGTTAAAACAGAAAATAAAGAAATTCCAATTAGAGAAATAAATGCAGTAATGACGGATAATGACCGGAAAATAGACAGCTTGATCGCCTTGATGAGCCTGGAAGAGAAAGTGGCCATGCTTCACGGTAACAGCATGTTCACTTCAGCAGGAGTTGAGCGACTGGGAATTCCGGAATTGAAAATGGCAGATGGTCCTTTGGGAATAAGGGAGGAATTACACCGGGATTCCTGGGGTCCCCTGGGTTTAACAGATGATTTTGCAACCTTTTTTCCTGCCGGAGGAGGTTTGTCGGCTACCTGGAATCCGGAACTGGCAAAAATGTACGGAGTAGCCATTGCTCAGGAAGCAAGAGCCAGAAACAAAGATGTCTTGTTGGCTCCGGCAATAAACATAATAAGAACACCGCTCGGGGGCAGGAATTTTGAGTATTTTTCTGAAGACCCGTATTTGTGCAAGACAATTACAGCGCCCTACGTTACAGGAGTTCAGAGTCAGGATGTGGCAGTTTGTGTAAAGCATTTTGCCGTAAATAATCAGGAAACGAACAGGGGTACTGTTGATGTTTTAATGGATGAAAGAACCTTAAGAGAAATATATCTCCCTGCATTCAAAGCCTCCATAGAGGCCGGTGCCTATACCGTAATGGGAGCATACAACAAATTCAGAGGCGATTATCTGTGTGAAAATGACTACATGCTCAATGGTATTTTAAAGGGAGAATGGGGTTTTAAGGGCATTGTTATATCTGATTGGGCCGCGGTACATTCCTCGGTAAAATCTCTGAAAAATGGTTTGGATGTGGAAATGGGTTCGCCCCTGCCTTTTGAAAGTTTTTATCTGGCCAAACCCTTAATGGATTCCATTGCAGCCGGGAAAATTGAAGAAAAAGTAATTGACGAGAAGGTAAAAAGGATCCTCAGGGTAATGTTTGCCGTTAAAAGCATTGATCCGGAAGGCAGGGTAAAGGGTTCAATAAATACAGTAGAACACAAAGACCTTGTCTATAAAATAGCATCAGAGTCTGTTATTTTATTAAAGAACAGTGAAAATATATTGCCTGTTCAAACTTCAAAAATTAAAAGCATAGCCGTTATTGGCGACAATGCCATGAGAAAGCATGCTGCCGGAGGTTTTGGTGCCGGAGTGAAAACAAAAAATGAAATAAGCCCCTTACAGGGCTTGAAAAATAAATTGCCGGCAGGTGTCACTATCCATTATGCACAGGGATATAAAGAAAATTATACCGACGCCGATAATAAAAATAGTTTTGGAAGGAGCATATCAAATGAAGCAGACCCGGGTCTCGTGGCGGAAGCTATTGCAGCAGCCCGAAAGTCGGATGTGGCTATCATTTTTGCCGGCTCCAACCGAACGGTTGAATCAGAAGCAGCAGACAGGATAAATATCGATCTGCCTTTCGGGCAGGAGGAATTAATTCGCAAAGTAAAAGAGGCCAACCCCAATACCATTGTTGTCATTATAGCCGGAGCTCCTTTTGATCTGAAGGAAGTTCAAAAATATGCTTCTGCTTTGGTATGGTCCTGGTTTAACGGGAACGAAGCCGGTAATGCCCTGGCCGATATACTTCTGGGAAATGTTAATCCATCCGGGAAATTGCCATGGACCCTTCCCAAAAACTTAATGGATTCCCCGGCTCATGCGACTTTGAGTTTTCCCGGAGCGGAATCTGTGACGTATAAAGAAGGAATATTTGTGGGTTACCGCTGGTTCGACGCAAAAAATATTGAACCTTTATACCCCTTCGGATATGGCTTGTCTTATACAAGTTTTGATTTTTCTGATCTAAAAACAGACAAACAGAACTATGGGCAGGAAGAAAGTATTCAAGTGTCATTTTCAATCAAAAATACCGGAATAACTGACGGGAAAGAAGTTGCCCAACTGTACGTCTCTCATCCGGGGTCAAGTGTTGAAAAAGCGGCCAAGGAATTGAAGGCTTATAAAAAAGTATTTGTAAAAAGCGGGGCAACAGTAAACGCAACGATCGGTTTACCCATAAAGGAACTGGCATATTATAATGATATTAAAAAAGAATGGACCGTAGAGCCGGGTGTTTACACAATTAAAATAGGTAAATCCTCAAGAGAAATAGTATCTGAAATTTCAATTGAAATAAAATAAGATGAAAAAGATCAGTGTTAAAATTATTGTCATAGTCGTAACGCTTTTTATTCAAATGGGACTTTTCGCTTGCAGCAGCGACTCCTCAGAAGAAGAAATTGAAATTCCCAAAACGCTTAGTGCCAGCACGGCAAAAATAGATTTTCAAAGTGATGAAGGCAGTTATGATTTAGTTGTTAATACCAACGCTGACACGTGGACCGGCAGCAGTTCAGGGGCGAGCTGGATCAACTTAAATCCGGCAAACGGAAATTCAGGAAGCACTGCGGTTAAAGTGAGTGCCACTGAAAATCCGGACAGAACGGGACGCACGGCAACGATTACCCTCACTGCTAATGGTGCCGCTCCGGTAAAATTATCGGTTACTCAGGCCGGGTATTTGGCACCCGGCGGAGGATTGTATCCCAATTACAACACAAATCCCCTGCCACCTGATGCAACCGGCATGGGTAGTACAGCTTCAGAACTCGCTTCAAAAATAAGTCTGGGCTGGAATATTGGAAACAGCCTGGAAGCAACAGGTAGTGAAACGGCCTGGGGAAACCCAAAAGTCAGCAAAGCATTGATTGATCTGGTAAAGCAAAATGGATTTAATGCCATTCGAATACCCTGTTCCTGGAATCAGTATATGTCAAACAGTACGAAGGC
Organism: Flavobacteriaceae bacterium; assembly: GCA_041303035.1. Classification (GTDB taxonomy): domain Bacteria; phylum Bacteroidota; class Bacteroidia; order Flavobacteriales; family Flavobacteriaceae; genus Namhaeicola. Next base: position 14,997 of record JBFYPZ010000033.1, on the reverse strand, counting down.
AGAAATTAAAACCGAATGGCTGAACAGGGTAAAAGAAGTGATTCAATATTGTATTGACAATGATATGTATGTTCTCATTAACATCCACTGGGATGGTGGTTGGCTTGAAAATAATGTGACTGAGGCCAAAAAAGATGAAAACAATGCCAAACAGAAGGCGTTTTGGGAGCAGATCGCTACGCATTTTCGCAATTATGACGAGCATTTGATGTTTGCAAGTGCCAATGAGCCCAATGTTGAAAATGCAATGCAAATGGCTGTTTTAACATCTTACCACCAAACATTTATCGATGCCGTCCGGTCAACGGGAGGCAGAAATGCCTATCGCACTTTGGTGATCCAGGGACCCTCTACTGATATTGAAAAAACGAATACCCTGATGACAACTTTGCCTTTGGATCCGGCTGCCAACAGGATGATGGTTGAGGTACATTATTATACCCCCTGGCAATTCTGTGGAATGGAAAAAGATGAAAGTTGGGGTAAAATGTTCTATTATTGGGGTGCAGATTATCACTCGGCCACGGATCCTTCCCGCAATGCAACCTGGGGAGAGGAGCAAGATCTGAACAGGTTTTTTGTTTTGATGAAAAACCAGTTTACCGCAAGAGGAATTCCGGTTGTGCTGGGAGAATTTAGCGCTACAAGGCGATCTGCATTAACCGGAGATGCTTTAACACTCCATTTGGCCTCAAGAGCGTATTTTTTAAAATACACTGTAAAACAGGCAAAAGCGAATGGGTTGCTGCCATTTTATTGGGATAATGGAGGATTAGATAACTTTGCTTCGGGTATCTTCAACAGAAAAAATAATACAGTATCTGATAGTCAGGCCCTGGACGCCTTGTTGGAAGGATTAAAATAAATCTTCATTACCTTTATGCAAAGAAAGGTTGATACATTTTTGTCATCATAAATCAGGTTAAAACGTTCAAATGAAAAAACAATTCTCGCTGCTAATTTTGTTCGCCCTGCTAACTGTGGTCATAAGGTCACAAACCGGTTCCCGGTTCTTTCCAAAAGAAGATCTGATGTCTCTGGGCATATATTATTATCCGGAACACTGGGATAAAAGTGAATGGGAACGCGATATTAAAAATATTGCAGACATCGGTTTTGAATTTATCCATATTGCTGAATTTGCCTGGGTGGATTTGGAACCGGAGGAGGGCGTGTACACCTTTGAATGGCTGGATGAGGTCGTCCGGCTCGCCGGAAAGTACCGGTTAAAAGTTATTATGGGAACACCAACGGCGATCACGCCGGTCTGGATGGGGATCAAAACCCCTGAAATCTATCTGATGAATTCAAATTACCTGCGCGCAGAACATGGTACAAGGGCTCAATCCTCTCTTAGCAATCCGATCTACAGAAGTTATTCTGAAAAGATCATCAGAAAATTAGGGGAACGATATGGCAATAATCCTACAGTTACGGGCTGGCAACTCGACAACGAGCCTGAAGCCAAGGAGGATTACAGTCCGGGTTCACAGCATGCTTTCAGATCATGGCTGGAAAAGAAATACCAAAGCATAGATGCCTTAAATATGGCCTGGGGAGCAGCATTCTGGAGCCAGACCTACAGCGATTTTGACCAGATCAAAATTCCAAACGCAAACCTGGTTGGCTGGTGGGGAACGAATCCGCATGCCTTGCTCGATTTTAAGCGTTATGCTTCCGATACCCAGGCAGATTTTTTGGATTTTCAGGTTTCAATCCTCCGACCCTTGATATCAAAAAACCAGTTTATCACAACAAATTATACGGCTACCACACAAGCCGCCGATCCGCGAAGGACAAAAAAACTGGATTTTAATTCTTTTACTTCCTACCCGAATAAAGGAAATCCTAATCTGGGAGACAAAGGATTCCGCCTGGGCGATCCCAGGGAGCTCTCCTATGCCTTTGGGTTTTTTAAACTTCAGAACAACATTTCAGGCGTCATGGAGCTCCAGCCAGGGTTTGTTAACTGGGGAGCCATCAATCCTTTGTTGCAGCCCGGTACATTGCGTATGTGGTTGTATCATTGTTTCGGTGCCGACCTTTCCTTCGCCTGTTCTTACCGTTACCGTCAGATAAATTACAGTGCTGAACAGTATCACGGTGGTATTACAAAACTGGATGGGATCACACTGTCCCAGGGAGGAAAAGAGTACCAGCAGGTGATTCAGGAGATGAAAGTATTTCGTAAGGCCTATAATCCTCAGGCCATACTGCCCGCAGAACTGGCCGGAAGAAAAACAGCGATTCTCTGGAACTACGATAATCTGTGGAGCATGGACCGGCAGGGACAGACCAACCAGTGGAATACGCGTTCGTTTTTTCAAAAATACCTCGAAATTGCCAGATCCTTTGGTGCACCGGCAGACATCATTTATGAAGATGATGAATTGAAGGATTATAAAGTGGTTATTGCCCCGGCTTTTGAATTGGTGGATGATGATCTGATCGCTAAATGGAAGCGTTACGTTATGCAGGGTGGAAATTTGGTTTTAACTGTCAGGACCGGAGTAAAAGACCGGAACGGCCATATTTTCAGGTCGGGCTGGGGAGGAAAGATCTATCCTTTAATTGATGCGGCTATTGATGATTTTGACCATTTATTGCCTCAGGATAAGGGAACTATAAATGCATTTGGTAAGGAATATTATTGGAATAACTGGGCAGATCTGTTACAGGCCAATAAAGCAGAGAATGTGTTGGCCACATATACCGATCAGTTTTATGCTGGTAAAAGTGCTGTAGTACGCAACAAAATGGGTAAGGGTACGGTAACCTATATCGGTGTTGATACGGATGAGGGAAAACTGGAAAAGGATGTGCTGAGAATGATATACCAGCAAGCAAATATCAGCACAGAAGATTATCCGGAAGGCGTTTATGTGCAATGGACCAAAGGTTTCTGGGTTGCTGTAAATTACTCTTCTGAGGATTACCGGTTAGAAATTCCCGAAAATTCAAAAATATTAACAGGTACCCATATTGTAAAACCCGGAGGTGTGACGGTTTTTCAAAAATAAAAATGGCGAATATTGTTCTGATCAATGCGTATTATGAATCTATTTAGGAATTTGTTTTTTGCTTTGATCGCTATGGCCGCATGCACCGGTAAAGCGCAAAATACAGTTTCAGATCTGCCAAAACGCGACCGGATAATTTGGTATAAATCACCTGCAGAAAACTGGGATAATGCCCTGCCCGTAGGTAACGGCCGACTGGGAGCCATGGTCTTTGGTGACCCTGTGAACGAACGAATACAACTGAATGAGGATTCTTTGTGGCCCGGAGGACCGGAATGGGGGAAGGCAAAAGGAACACCAAAAGACCTGAAAGAGATCAGAGATCTCATGAAAACCGGAAATGTTCATCTGGCCGACAGTTTGCTGGTTGAACGCTTCTCTTATAAATGGATCACCATGTCGCACCAGACCATGGGAGATTTGTTTATAAGCTATGATAAAAAAATGGTTGAGGACTATACCCGAAAACTCAATATGAGCACGGCGGTAGTTACTTCAAATTATAAAGCAAATGGATACGAGGTTTCTCAAGAAGTTTTTTCATCTGCTGCTGATGAAGTTCTGGTAATTAAAATCAGCACAACGAATCCGGAGGGCCTGAATTACAAATTGAAATTGAGCAGGCCTGAAGACAAAGGCCACCCCACTGTGCTTGTTTCAACTCCGGCCAATAATATGATTAAAATGTCAGGAATGGTCACCCAATACGGCGGAGTGGTAAATTCGATCCCGGTAGTTATTGACCATGGCGTGAGATTTGAAACACTTTTGCAGGTGCAAAACAGTTCAGGCACGGTGAGGGCTGTAGATGGAGGACTTTCATTGGAAAAAGTGAAAGATGCCACCATTTATATCGTATGTAATACTTCTTTTTACACTGAGAATTATCAGGAAAAAAACCGGCAAACCCTTCAAAAAATCAATACACTAACTTATGAAGCAATTTTAAACAGGCATATTGCTGATTATCAAAATTACTTTAACCGGGCTTCAATTGATCTGGGACATCATGAGTTGGATTCATTACCAACCAACGAACGCCTGGCCCTGGTTCAAAAAGGTAAAGAAGATGTTGATTTGGCCGCAAAATTGTTCGATTACGGGCGCTATCTCCTAATTTCAAGTTCAAGACCCAATACCAATCCGGCCAATCTGCAGGGTATCTGGAATGAGCACATCGAAGCACCCTGGAATGCCGATTATCACCTGAATATCAATCTTCAGATGAACTACTGGCCGGCTGATATAACAAATCTCAGCGATTGCCATTTACCGCTGTTTGATTTTACCGACCGGTTAATTGAAAGAGGTCGTGTACTGGCAAAAGAGCAATATGGTATGAATGGGACTGTGATCCACCACGCAACGGATCTCTGGGCTTCACCCTGGATGCAGGCTGCCAAACCTTACTGGGGTTCATGGATTCACGGCGGTGGCTGGCTTGCCCGGCATTATTGGGAATATTATTGTTTTACGCAGGATAAGGACTTTTTGCGTAATAGAGCTTTCCCCGCTCTAAAAGCTTTTGCAGAATTTTATGCTGACTGGCTCGTTCTTGATGAAAAAGATGGTACCCTGATCTCGTACCCTGAAACGTCTCCTGAAAATTCCTATATCGCCGAGGACGGGAAACCGGCGGCGGCATCTTATGGAAGTGCCATGGCTTATCAGATCATCGCCGAAGTATTTGACAATACTTTGGCATCAGCTCAGATTTTGGGTATAGAAGATTCGTTTATCGGCGAGGTCAAAGCAAAAAGAGCACGACTTCAACCCGGTATTCAAACAGGACCTGATGGCAGGTTGATGGAGTGGGATCAGCCATATGAAGAAGCAGAAAAAGGCCACCGCCATATGTCTCATTTGTACGCCTTATATCCCGGCGATGACATTACCGCAGAAAACCCGGAATTATTTGATGCTGCTAAAAAAACCATACAGTACAGAATCGATCACGGAGGTGCCGGTCCGGGTTGGAGCCGGGCATGGATCATCAGTTTTTATGCACGTTTACTCGATAAAAAAGCGGTTCAAGAGCATATTGACCTGTTCTTGCAAAAATCGGTTTATGGAAATTTACTGGATATCCACCCACCTTTTCAAATAGATGGAAATTTTGGATTTACGGCCGGTGTGGCTGAGGCCTTACTGCAATCGCACGAAGGAGTTTTAAGAATTTTACCTGCCTTACCGGATCAATGGAAGGAGGGCAGCATAAAAGGGTTCAAAGCCAGAGGAAACATAACTGTTGATATTCTCTGGAAAGAAGGGAAATTACAACAGTGCATCCTGACAGCTCAAACAAGCAAAAAAGTAAAGATAAAATACGGCAGTCACGAAAAGGATGTGACTTTACTACAAAATATACCCACTTCAATTGATGTGTTTCCAAAATAAAAACTTTCAGGGAACCAAAACATGTAATTTTTCATTATTTTAGACCAGATTTTCTGTTGTCAGAATCAGACAGCTGATCATTTGGTTCAATTTCAGGTATGAAAAGGAAATAAAATATATCCGTTTTGCTGCCAGTCTTTTTATATTTGTTCCGAGTTTTTAATACGCACTCAATCCTAATTACAGCGCATTGATAAGACCCCTTTTTATAATTTGTCATTTATTTTTTCTTGTATTAACGGGGCTCCGGGCTCAGGAAATACCCCCTGTCAGGAATTTTAAACCACAGGACTACCAGGCTGACAGACAAAACTGGTCGATCTCGCAGTCTGATGAAAAATATGTGTATATTGGAAACAACGATGGCTTGTTGGAATTCAACGGAGCCAGCTGGAAGCTGTATCCAACACCAAATAATTCTGTTATCAGATGTGTCAATGCTTATGGGGACAGAATTTATACTGGTTGTTTTCGTGAATTCGGTTACTGGATGCGGAATGAGCTTGGAAATCTTGAGTATACATCTCTGAGCGACCGCCTGAAAGAACCTGTACTGGAAAATGATAATTTTCTTTCAATTGTTACTGTGGATGAGTGGGTATTATTTCAAACTTCTCAGAGAATTTATATTTTCAATACAATAGACAGTACTTTCAAAATTATCAGTTCGGAAAATGAGATCAGAAGGGCGTTTAAGGCAGACGAAAATATTTACTACCAAATATTGGGTGAGGGAGTGTATAAATTTGAAAAAGGTAAACCCAAGCAAATCTCATCACATCCTGTTCTTCGGGAAAACAGACTGGTCAATATATTTAATGAGGGCAACAGATTGTTGTTTCAAACAACTGAAAGGGGATTTTACTTTTTAGACGAGTCAGGTTTTAGCAAATGGGAAATACCCGCCGATGGCATTATTTCAAACCTTTCAGTCTATGCGAGTCAACGACTCAGGGACGGCAGTTTCATTCTGGGCACCATTTCAAAAGGCTTGTACCAGCTCGACAGGTCGGGAAACCTTATAAATCATATTGACAGAAATAAGGGACTTAACAACAATACGATTTTAGGGCTTTTTCAGGATCTTGACCAAAACATTTGGCTGGGATTGGACAATGGCATTGCTTTGATCAATACAAACTCACAATTTTCATATTATAGTGGATCCGATGAAAATTTTGGAGCAGTTTATACAGCTGTCATCTTTAATGACAATTTGTATTTGGGAACAAACCAGGGACTTTACGTCAAAAAGAGCAACTCAAAGGATCTCTTTCAGTTTGTTCCGGGTACTGAAGGTCAGGTATGGTGTTTAAGAGTATTTGACAATACGCTTTTTTGCGGACATGATACAGGCACCTTCACGATCAAAGATAAAACAGCGACACTGATCTCAAATATTATAGGAATTTGGGATATAAAGCCTGTTAATAAGAATGAAAATATTTTAATCCAGGGAGATTATAATGGTTTAAGTGTATTAGAAAAGACCGATGGCAGGTGGAAATTGAAAAATAAGATAACCGGTCTCAACATTTCGAGTAATCAGTTTGAAATATTTAGGGACTCATTGATCTTCGTAAACCATGAAATTGATGGCTTGTATAAACTGTCAGTTAATGCTGATTTTTCACATATCACAAAATTTAAGATTGAGAATAGCGTTCCAGGAGGATTAAAAACAGGACTTATCAAATTCGATAAAAGCCTTATATACGTTACACCACAGGGCATCTTCGGGTATGACACGGGGAAAGAAAAATTTGTGAAAGATACCCTGCTGAGTCAGAACTTAATTGAAAAAGACGGTTTTGCTTCAGGCAGGCTCATACCCGAGGAGCATGAGAATGCCATCTGGGCATTTACAGATAAGAATCTGGTACGCCTGGTTAAAGGCAATCTGAATAACACAATGCGGCCTGAAAGATTCACTATTTCCGCTAAATCACGGGATTTTGTCAAAGGATATGAGAATATGTATCAGTTGGATAAAGAAAAATATCTGTTCGGTACTTCCAATGGATATTTGGTATTCGACCGGAGCAAAAAGAATTTTGAACCTGAAAATTTTAAGATAAGCATAACATCCATTGAGAACAGTGTACTCGATCAGAAAAAAGTCATGTTACCATTAATAGGAGAGAGCCATTTTCTTTCAGATCAGAATAATCTTTTTTTTAGTTATAGTGTACCCGTATTTGGCGTTTTTGAAGAGATCTATTATCAGTATAAGCTTGAAGGCATTTATGATAACTGGAGTGAATGGACTAAATCACCGGAAGTTTCCTTTTCAAACTTACCTTTTGGTAAATACACTTTTAAGGTTAAGGCAAGGATTGGTAATAAATCGTCTGACAATATTGCCTCCCATGTCTTCACCATTGACCGGCCCTGGTATCTCTCGAATAAAATGCTCGCAGAATATGCCATAGTGTTTTTACTTTTACTGGGTTTGATTCATTATACTTATATCACAAGGTTTAACAAGCAAAAACGACATCTTATCGAAGAGAAAAAGCAGGAATTAATGTTAAGCCAGTTGGAGGCCGAAAAGAAAATAATCCAATTAAAAAATGAAGCGCTGCAAACTGAAATTGAAAGCAAAAGAAAAGAATTATCCGCAAGCACGATCAATTTAATAGAAAAGAGTGAGTTTTTAAACAATATTAAAAAAGAATTGGATCATATTAAGAATGACAAAGAGCTAAAGCCCGTCATCAAGATCTTGAATAAAAAACTGACAAATCATAATGACTGGGAAAAATTTCAGGAAGTATTCAATAATGCCGACTCCGATTTCTTAAAAAAGATAAAAAAACTGCATCCTTCACTAACCGCCCATGACCTCCGTATATGCACCTTTCTCAGGCTGAATTTATCCTCCAAAGAGATCGCGGCACTATTGAATATTTCTCCAAAAAGCGTCGAGATTAAAAGATTTCGACTGCGAAAAAAATTGAATCTTTCTCATGAAGAAAGCCTTGTTGCGTATATTTTAAGTATTTAAGTCTATGTAATTACTTGGAAAAGCACTTAACATTACCTTAACAATTCGCAAACGAAACCGATTTCGTGAGGCTTATTTGACTTCTTTCAATCATTTTTAAGATTTTTTTACTGCCTGAAGGTATGCTTTAGAATGCCCAAAAACACTATATCTGCAGTGTTTTAACCTTTTGTTATATGGACTAATACCTTATTACTTTCCGGCTGTATATTTTTTGTATAGGTGGCATTTTAACAATTTCTTCACAAGAAACGTAATATTGGGTAACTCAAATTTAGCTATTATATGAAAAAAAATTTAGTTAGAAATTTATTATTTCTGGGAATGGTAATGCTCAGCGGATTTATTTATGCGCAGAGGGTTACAGGTACTGTTACAGACATAAATGGCGCCCTGCCAGGTGTGAATGTAACTGTTAAGGGTACCAGCACTGGGGTGACTACTGATTTTGACGGGAATTATTCCCTGGAAGGTATCGGCGCCAATGCTGTATTGGAGTTTAGCTATGTCGGATTCGGGACACAGGAGATCAATGTGGCAGGTCGCCAGGTGATTAATGTGGTTATGCAAGAAGACATCAGCCAGTTGGACGAAGTTGTATTGGTCGGTTATGGTGTTCAGAAAAAGGCACTTACTACCGGAGCAACTGTTGATGTTAAAGGGGAGGATATCGCTGCCCTGAACACAGGTACCGCTATGGAAGCCTTACAGGGTGTTGCTGCGGGTGTTAGCATTACAAAGAACAGTGGAGCACCAGGCGCAGGTACCAGAGTTACCATTCGGGGTCTGGGTACAATCGGTAATTCAAATCCCCTGTACATCGTGGATGGTGTTGCAGTGGGTAACATTGATTACCTGAACGCTTCGGACATTGAATCAATCAACGTATTAAAAGATGCTGCCTCTGCCGCTATTTACGGTTCCAGAGCAGCAAATGGTGTTGTACTTGTTACTACGGTAAAAGGCCGTAAAGATACTGCCGCAAAAATCAGTTACGATTACTTCTATGGCTATCAGAACATCTACAAGAATCTGGATCCGTTAAATGCACAGGAATATATGTACATTATGGATGAGGGCAGACTGAACGATGGCTTAGCTCCGAACAACTGGCAGGCCATAATCAAAAATAACCCATGGCTTGAAAGCAATTACCCTGGCGCCGGAACCCAATTGGGCGAAGAGATCTGGACAGCTATGGAAAACGGATGGGAAGGAACCAACTGGATCGACGAAATGACCAATGACAATGCACCTGTTCAAAACCATGCCTTGAATATTACAGGCGGTAGCGAGGATATTATCTATTCTATGGGTGCTTCCTATTACGATCAGAAAGGTATGATTGGCGGTGATATTACCGACGCAGGTTACAAAAGGTTCACTGCAAGGCTCAACACACAAATGGTCCTGAAAAAGAATGTAAACCACGCTATTCTGACGGTAGGAGAAAATTTCACTTATACGAATATTGAAAACAGATCCGTAGCAACGGGCAATATTTACTGGAATGATTTGCACAATGCCCTGGTTCAAAATCCGTTTCAGCCTGCTTACTGGCAACCATCCATTGACAGAAATATCAATGAATTCGGATTTACCCCTACATTGGACGGTTTGGCAACAGGTCAGACCAATCCATTGGCAGTGATGTATTACAGACATAACTATAACTATGGTAAAGGCAATAACATTGTAGGAAATGTATTCGCAGAACTGGAGCCAACAAAAGATTTAAAACTGAGATCTTCTTTTGGTGTTGATTCCTGGTTTGGCAATGGCAGATCTATGAACCCAACCTATCATTTGGGCGTGCTTTACCAGGACGACGTTGATGGTGCACAACAGAATCAATACTTTGGAAATAACTGGACATGGACAACCACGCTCGCTTATGACCGCCAGTTTGGTGACCACAAAGTAGGAGCATTGGTTGGATATGAATTACTTCAGAACCAAATAAATACGGAAGTTGGCGGTTCAAGAAATGGCCTGCTGTTTCCCGGTGATCCAAAATATGCCTATATCAACAATACGAAAAACCCGGAATCTATAAGTGATATTAACACCTGGGGAGCTGACTGGGCTGCCGGTGGCGGGGGATTGGAATCATGGATAGCCAGAGCGCAGTATGATTATAAAGAAAAGTACCTTCTTTCGGCTACTTTCCGTGCTGATGGTTCATCAAATTTTGCGGAAGATAACAGATGGGGTTATTTCCCTTCAGTAGCTGCAGGCTGGGTGATTACCAATGAAGATTTCTATGATCAAAACAATACCCTGAACTTCTTAAAATTTAGAGCAAGCTGGGGTCAAAACGGAAATCAATCCATTCCAAATTTCATTTACTCTTCGCAAATTGCCTATGTTTTCCCCGGTTATTTCTTCGGAGATACCAAACCGGTATCCGGAACTACAGCATACCCTGCAACAGTTACCAATCCCGATGTTACCTGGGAAACCTCAGAACAGTTGAATATTGGTTTTGATGCACGTATGTTCCAGTCCAAACTGGGAATCACTTTTGACTGGTATCAGAAAACCACCAAAGATTGGTTGGTTCAGGCCCCTATTCAGGGTACTTCTGGTGCAGGAGCTCCTTTTGTGAATGGTGGTGATATCGAAAACACGGGTGTTGAGCTCATGTTAAACTGGAATGATACTGCCGGTGATTTTAAATATGGAATCTCACTGAGTGGAGCTTATAATGAGAATGAGGTAACAAGAATCGATAATACAGATGGAATTATTCACGGGCCAAGCCACGTTTTATCACAAGGTACTGCACCCATTTCACGGGTGGAGGTAGGGCAGCCCATTGGTTTTTTCTACGGTTTCGAAACAGATGGAATTTTGCAAAATCAGGAAGAAGCGAATGCTTATGTACGACCTGACGGTTCGCCTTATTTTTCAGACCAGCGCCCGGGTGATGTTCGTTTTGTAGATCAGAATCAGGATGGTCTGATCAATGAAGACGATAAAGTTTACTTAGGTGATCCAAATCCGGATTTTGAAGTAGGTGCTCAGTTGTATTTCGAATACAAAGGAGTATATGCCAATGCAACCCTGGCAGGTAAGTATGGAATGCAGGTAATGCAGTCATACCGTTCCTTCTCAGATAATCCTGCTCAAAACTACACTTCTGATGTATTTAACCGTTGGCACGGGGAAGGCACTTCTACAAAAATGCCAAGACTGGGATCTGTATCCAATAGAAATTCGCAATATATCTCTGATATTTACATGCATGACGCCGATTACCTCAGAATTAATAATGTAACGCTGGGTTATAATTTTGGAGAAGCGCTTGCCCATATTGAAGCCATTTCAAATCTTAAAGTTTATGTTGCCATGAATAACGCATATACATTTACCGATTATGACGGAATGGATCCGGAAGTTCGTTTCGGACACGATGCAAGCTGGGCTTCAGGAATTGATCTTGGATTGTATCCACAGGCCAGAACAGTAATGTTTGGAATAAGTGTTGATTTTTAATTTTAATATAAAGAAGAAATGAAAAAATTATTATTTTATACTTCCATTGTGGCCATGCTCATAACAGCAGGCTGCCAGGATTATCTGGATACAGAAAATCTGTATGGAAAAAGTTTGGATTCCTTTTATAAGACTCCAACTGATATAGAGGAGGCTATGGCAGGTGTTTACAATGCAATTTATACTGCCAATATTCATAGTGAAGAACAACTTGCCGCCAATTTATTGGACGACATGATGTTTGGCGGTGGTGGTCCTGATGATAGATCTGCAAAAAATGTGGATAATTTTCAAGACCCTGATGAAGATACCTACCGCGATCTGTGGGTACAATCTTATAACGGTATTGCCAGAGCGAATGCCATTATTGAAAAAACTGCTGATGCGGATTTTACAAAATATTTTGACAGTGCAGAGGAGGCTCAGAAGTTTAAAGATCAGGCCATAGGAGAGGCCTTGTTTATGCGGGCATTTTTCTACTTCAGGCTGGCGAGATTCTTTGGAGGCGTGCCGCTGATTCTGGCAATCGATGATCCTAAAGACGCGGCAAGAGCAAGCTATACGGATACTTTCGCTCAAATTGCGGCTGATTTGAAGCTGGCCATTGAAACCCTGCCCAATGACAAATTTACGGATATTCCAACTTCACAATATGGACACGCAAACAAATGGGTGGCTGAAGCATACATGGCAAGGGTATTCTTGTTCTATACGGGTTATATGACCAATATGGCCGGACAGGGTACAAGCGAATTACCGGTTGCCGGGGGAGGTTCATTAAGCAAAACGGATGTAGCTGCTTACCTGCAGGATTGTATCACAAACAGCGGACATAAACTGGCCAGTGATTTTAGAAACCTGTGGCCTTATTCCTATGTAAATGAATCAGCAGGGACAGTAGTATTGCCATGGGCTGATGATGAAGATTTGGCATGGGTTGGCCAGGACGGGCATTCACCCACTTTTGGTACAGGAAATTATGAAAGTATGTTTGTTCAACGGTTTTCTTTTGGAGACTGGGGCTGGAGCAATGGCAACATCTATACAAACAGACTTTGCTTATTTACTGCTATCCGAGATAATTCAATGGTTCCATTTGCACAAGGCTGGGGCTGGTGTACTGTAAGTCCGACGCTTTGGGGCGGTTGGGACGACGCAGATCCAAGAAAATTGGGGTCTATTATTAAGGTTGGTGAGGCAGATCAGGGAACAAATAGTTATAAATGGGGTTTTGGAGATCATGAAACCGGTTACTTTAATAAAAAGTACACTGCCATTCAACATCCTGATGCCGGAGGAGCCAATAAAGGCATGTTTGTTCAAATGTACAACTGGGGTAATGCCGATATGCAGTTAATGCACGCACAGGATTTTATTTATATGCGATTTGCAGATGTATTGTTGATGCATTCTGAGATTACCGAAACAGCAGAAGGAATCAATAAAGTACGCGCAAGAGTTGGTTTGGCTCCAGTGGGTTATTCCAAAGAAAATCTAAAAAAAGAACGCATGTACGAACTGGCTTTTGAAGGATTGCGTTGGTTTGACCTGGTACGCTGGGGAGATGTAAATACCGCATTTAACTATTCAATCAATGTTAAAAATGCCGGAGGTGTAGATTATGTGTATAGCCCTAAATACAGACCGGAAACAAAAGGCTTGCTTCCAATTCCTGAAACTGAAGTTAGGTTGTCGAATGGGGTTTACGAACAAAACCCGGGTTGGTAAAATTAATAACCGAATAAAATTTTAGACATGAAAATAAATAAAATAATAGGTCTTTTCATTGGATTGATGATACTGATGGTATCTGGTTGTGATCCAATTGTTGACGAGCAATCTCTTAAGAACACAACGGATGTGGCTGGTGTAGAGCTGATCGCTACCCAAAGTACTCCCGGAGGGAATAAAATTGAATTGCTGATGGCTACTCCCGGTATCACAGGTTATTGGGATTATAATTTAGGTACTGCTTTAACGGACAGGGTTACAATTGTATATCCAATCCCCGGGAAAGCTACTTTCACTTATGTTGGAACACTGGGTGCAGAATTCTTTACTAAGACTATTGATGTTCAAATTGATAAATTAGACACCCCACTGGATCAGGACTATTATGACCTTGTTAGTGAAAATACTTCGGCAGGAAAAACCTGGGTATTTGCAGGAACCGGACCTGATACCAATGATATGTATTGGTATATGTCACCACCAAATGATCCTGCATCGTGGGGTACTGCCTGGTGGAATGCCGGTGGTACTTGTTGTCCTCCATCTGATGTTGCAGGCTCAATGAAGTTTGATCTAAACGGGGCTGCTAATTTCACCTATACAAAGAAACCGGGCGAAGCTCCTGTTAAAGGTAGTTTTGTGCTGAATACCAAAGATCAAACCATACAGATCAATGGTGCCAACTTGTTGGGTAATGAGGGTTGCGCTGCAAATAAAGAGAATTTTTATAAAATTATTTCATTGACAGAAGATGAGATGATCTTATACGTTCCGTTGGCTACAGGTGATGGAGGATGTTGGACAGGTTGGACCTGGAAATTTAAACCTCAGGAAGATTTATAAATCGTCATTAAATTTGTTTAGATTCATAAATAGTTAGTATTGTTGCAGATCTATACCGGCCCGGCCGGGCCGGTATAGATTTTTTTATGCAATAATCTGTTATGAATACTGTCAATGGGTTAGGTTGATCTGCATACCGGGCCGGGAAAAATTAAGGGTGCCTTTGTAAAACATTTTCCAATTCTTTGTTTACATTCGCCCAATGAATTATACTTGAGCATATTTCCGCACCGAAGGTGCCCCTGCTAAGATTTTGGCTTTGAGTTTACAATTCATACAATGCCGGATTTTCGGAAACTAATGCTAAAATATGCTGCCATGATTGAAATATTGCGTAAACTACATATCCCGGTGAGTTTGGTACTTCTTAAATTTATCCTGATTTTTATACTCGCTTGCGGCGGAGGAGATGATGAACCCGGGGGATCTGATCCTGTTATTCCTTCAGAACTTAAACTGGAAATACTGGTTTTTGGAACCGATGGTGCGAATCCTAACGGG
>JBFYPZ010000032.1:0-18833 GCA_041303035.1 Flavobacteriaceae bacterium | reverse complement strand
GCTGCCGATATGGAAAACTTTCAGCGGAATTTTTCAACAGGAGAAGTTGAAATAGAGGGCTCTGTGATCTATCACAAAACAGAATACAAGGAACGTCGCGACCACTATGCCTATTACGGTGTAAACACAAAAGTACAGGGTTATGATACCGATCGAGAGTCCTTTTTTGGTTTGTACAACGGATTTGATGAACCTCAGGTTGTTCATGAGGGCAAGGCGAGGAATACCGAAGCACACGGCTGGTCGCCGATTGCCTCGCACTACATAGAGGTTGAACTGAAACCGGGCGAATCAAAGGATCTTATTTTCGTTTTGGGCTATGTCGAGAACAAAGAGGAGGAAAAATGGGAATCCAAAAATGTGATCAACAAGAAGAAAGCCAAAGAAACACTCTCAAAATTTGACACGGCAGAAAAAGTGGATGCCGCTCTGGCTGAACTTAAAACATACTGGGATAATTTGTTAAGCGTTTACACAGTCAGTTCCGGCGACGAAAAACTGGACCGCATGGTAAATATCTGGAACCAGTATCAGTGCATGATCACCTTCTGTTTCTCGCGCTCTGCCTCTTTCTTTGAATCAGGGATAGGCCGGGGTATGGGTTTCCGGGATTCCAATCAGGACCTTATCGGATTTGTCCACCAGATCCCCGAAAGGGCAAGGGAACGCATCATCGATATTGCATCTACCCAGTTCCCGGACGGAGGCTGTTACCATCAGTACCAACCCCTCACCAAAAGAGGCAATAATGATGTTGGAGGTGGATTTAATGACGACCCCATGTGGCTGATCCTGGGAACAACGAGCTATATCAAGGAAACAGGCGATTTTGGAATACTGGATGAAATGGTTCCTTTTGACAATGATATTTCAATAGCGAGAAGCCTCTTCCATCACCTCACGGTTTCTTTCGACCATGTTGTAAATAACCTTGGACCACATGGTTTACCGTTGATCGGAAGGGCAGACTGGAATGACTGCCTCAACCTGAACTGCTTTTCCAATGACCCGAATGAATCCTTCCAGACTACCGAAAATAAAACCGAGGGATCCAAGGCTGAATCGGTAATGATTGCCGGTTTGTTTGTTGTTTATGGCCGGGATTATGTTGAACTCTGTAAAAAAACAGGCAGGATCAATGAGGCTGAAAGAGCACAAAACCATGTGGACAAAATGGTTGAAGTGATCAAAAAACATGGTTGGGATGGCGAATGGTTCCTGCGCGCTTATGATTTTTACGGCAAGAAAATAGGAAGCAACGAAAATGAGGAAGGTAAAATATTTATAGAATCGAACGGCTGGTGCACCATGGCAGGAATTGGCCTGGAAGAAGGACTTCCGGCGAGAGCACTTCAGTCAGTAAAAGAAAGGCTGGATTGCGAATACGGTATCGTGTTAAACAATCCCGCTTTTACGAGATACTATATTGAATACGGAGAAATTTCCACCTACCCTCCAGGATATAAGGAAAATGCGGGTATCTTCTGCCACAACAATCCCTGGATCATGATCGGTGAAACAGTGGTGGGTAATGGCGACCGTGCCTGGGAATACTACAGCAAAATATGCCCGGCCTATCTTGAAGATATCAGCGACCTGCACAAAACGGAACCCTATGTTTATTCACAAATGATCGCCGGAAAAGATGCCTATAAACCCGGAGAAGCCAAAAATTCCTGGTTAACCGGAACCGCTTCCTGGAATTTCTATGCGATCACCCAGTATATTCTGGGTATACAACCGGATTACGAAGGCCTCAAGATCGATCCCTGTATTCCAAAAAACTGGAAGGGATTTAAAATAAGCCGCAAGTTCAGGGGAACCCATTACAAAATTGAAGTTCAAAATCCTCAGGGACGGTCCAAAGGTGTAAAGGAACTGATTGTGGATGGGAAGTCTCAATCATCAAATCTGATTCCTCTGTTCAGCGACGGATTGGAACATCAAATCATAGTTATCATGGGATAGTAATTTTAAAATGCATACGGACCGGCCGGCTAAAGGGCTCGGAGTATTTTTACATTATATTACGGTATGCATTTTAAACCTTATGCAGAACATTAATAAAATTTAAAATAATAGTTAAAACATGAAATCACTTTTTCAAAATATTTTCGCTCCGGCTTTTCTCCTGTTCTTTATTTATCAGGTTTCCAATGCCCAGGGGAACCCGATTAGCGGAACCCCCATTGATTTTCAGGATCAGATCCTGTTCAACCAGGTTGGCTACCCGACAGAGGGCCCTAAAGTAGCGCTATTACGCGCGAAAACCGACATTTTTGAGGTAGTGGATGCCCAAACCGGAAAAGTTGTTTTCACCGGAAAATCGGGTGCTTTGGCTTTTTGGGATCTGTCTGGTGACAGTGTGCGTACAGCTGATTTTTCAAAAGTGAATACTCCCGGTAAATACCGCATCTGTTTGAATAACAAATCACTGTGCTCGGGTGTTTTTGAAATTGGAGATGGGGTATACAGTGAAATAGCAAAAGCATCGCTCAAATCCTTTTATCTGATCCGCTCAGGCATGGAGATAACGGAGGAATTTGGCGGAAAATACGCCAGACCTGCAGGTCACCCGGATACTGCTGTGCTGGTTCATGCATCGGCTGCCTCTGATAAACGTCCGGAAGGATTTACCATTTCAAGTCCGGGTGGTTGGTATGATGCAGGCGATTACAACAAATACATAGTAAACAGCAGCATAACAACCTATACCCTCTTGCTTTTTTGCCAGATGTACCCGGAATACGTAAAGAACTTCGCGGTAAATATCCCTGAAAGCAACAACCGCATTCCGGATGTTCTGGATGAGCTTCTTTTCAACCTGAAATGGATGCTGACCATGCAGGATCCGAATGACGGCGGGGTGTATCACAAACTAACCAATAAAAATTTCGATGCTTTTGTAATGCCGGACAAGGCCACCGCGCCCAGATATGTGGTTTATAAATCAACAGCTGCCTCCCTTGACTTTGCGGCCACCATGGCCATGGCCTACCGCATCTTGTCACAAAGTACGGCTCCTGAAATAAAACAACTGGGCATCAACTGCCTGGAGCAGGCAAAAAAGGCATACGCATGGGCGAAGGCGAATCCGGCAATCTATTACAAAAACCCCAAAGACATCGCTACCGGGGAATACGATGACAGGGAACTTGCCGATGAGTTTTTGTGGGCAGCCACAGAACTTGGACTGGCCATGAACGACTTTTCAGAAATTAAATCAAAAGATATTGCAGCCCAGAAAAAACTGGTGCAATCCTGGGATTATACAGGGCCTCTGGCGATCATATCGCTCTCTTTGAGCGATAATCCAAAAGCTGCCGCATACAGAAAAGAAGCTCAGAAAGCATTGTTGTCCTATGCAGACATCCTGGTCTCAAAAGCGGAAAGTTCTCCTTACCGCCTCAGTCTCGACTTTTTTAAATGGGGCAGTACTTCTGATGTGGCCAACATGGCTCTTATAAAGCTTGTTGCCAACAGAATCAGCAAAGATCAAAAATACCTGAACTCAGTTCAGGGAGATGTTGATTACCTCTTGGGTCGTAATGCCACAGGTTATTGTTTTGTTACAGGCTTTGGAGACAAACAGGTGATGAACCTTCACCACAGACCTTCAGGAGCAGATGGGATCAAAGAACCCTATCCGGGCTTGTTATCCGGCGGTCCGAATACGGTAACTTTTGCTGATTGTCCGGATCTGAACCGCTCCAAGCTCCCTGCCATATCATTTGTAGATCACGAGTGCAGTTATTCTACCAACGAATCGGCAATAAACTGGAATGCTCCCCTTGTTTTTATTTTGGGAGCCATGGATTCAGCTAAAAAATAAACTCGCTTCCCTGGCTTGATTTTAATTGCAAGGTTTCGATGGTCCTAATTATATTATTTGAATGACTCTGCGAATAGGAGATCATTCTTAATAATAGTAAATGAAATCGGTTATTTTGCTTTTTCTTTATATGGCGGTAAATTTTTTAACAGGATCGTGTCTCTGCACACGATTTTGTTCTTATACCATCCTTCGGCATAAAGCACATGGTTCTGCACATTAACTTGATCCCATTGAAAACGGGTATCACCCCTGGGCCCGGCATTTTTTGTACGCCGGCCAAGTGCGTTTTTTTCATAACCATTAAAAAGTTCAACAGAATCGCAATTGCTGTAAACCCAGATATCTTTTTTTCCGGGCTCAGTCCAACGGTCCGACCAGGAAGGTGAAACGATATAGACCATCGGAAGGTCATTCGCTTCGCGGTACATACTCTGATAAAAATAATAGGCATCTTTTTTTGTTTTATGATCATGCATAACCAATCCCTTTTGATTCATGAAGGGTATCGGGTTGCCTGCCCTGTCGACTCTGGGAGAAGCAAAATCAAAGGCCACCCAGACAAAATGACCCGGAAACTTGTCTTTATTGGCCTCTCCTACAGAAACTTTGTATTCATGTACCCAAGAGCCGTATTCCTGCGACCAGAAGCCTGGCTTTTGAGCTGCGTTATAATTTGTTCTGATCTCGTATTTTTCCTCTGAATGATTGGTAAAATGCATGTCAGCACCATATTCTCCAATGATACTGTTCGGATTATAATCCGAAACACTTCCGCTATACCACCCCGACCAATCCTGAGGTGAGTAGGTCTCTGTTATTTTTTGATTCGATTCAAATTTGTAATTGCAACCTGTCAGGGTACGTGTATCATCCAAGGTTCTGGCTGTCTTAATCAGTTCACTGAAGACATGGTTTGTCATAGATTCATCCGCCCCGGAACGGTCACTTTCATTGCCTATTCCCCATATAATCACAGAGGGGTTGTTGTAGTGTTGTTCTATCATTTCCTGGAGCTGTTGCTTGCAGTTCTGAAGAAATTCGGGATCCTCAGAGGTGCTGCCGGTCAGGGGAATTTCCAACCACAGCATCAGGCCAAGCTCATCACACGCCTTGCTAAACTCGGGGTCACCAGGGTAATGTGCATGGCGTACAAAATTGAAACCCGCTTCTTTAATCAGCTTCGCATCTGCCAGGTGCTGGGAATTGGGAAGCGCATAGCCCAGGCCTTCCATATCCTGATGCCTGTTCACTCCCCGAATTAAAAATTTTCTGTCGTTCAGGCTAAATGCCTGATTGTTTGCCAGCGTAAAATACCTAAACCCAAAAACACTTTCGAAATCATCAAGTAGGATTCCCTCACAACTTACTGTACTATAAACCTTATAAAGTTTTGGATTATTTGTATCCCATAATTCCAGTTCGCCAAAAACAGATTCCATCTGACTGAAAGAGACCTGTTCGCCGGACTGAACCGTCTTTTTCGATCTAAGGGTGGAAACAAGTTTATTTGCCGGGTCATAAACCGAGGTGACCAATTCAACCTCCTTGTCTTTTTTTGAATAATTTTTTACCCTTGTCTCTATTGTCAGAGAGGCCGGTGACTGTCCACCTATACTGGGCGTATTAAAAACCTTTTCAATTTTTACAGGATCTGTTATTGAGATCCAGACATCCCGATAAATACCACCATAAACAGCATAATCAAAACTAAATGGAAAAGCCTTTTTCTCATCCTTCATCCATGGGGCAATTTTGGGATTGTTCGAATTATCGGCACGGACAGCCAACACATTTGGCTTTCCGAATTGAATGTGGTCTGTTATGTCAAAGGAAAAGGCCGTATATCCACCCCTGTGTACACCAAGCTCCATGCCATTCACCCATACTTTGGCTTCCAGAGATACTGCCTCAAATTCAATAAATACCCTTTTGTTTTTATATCGTTCATCGATCAAAAAAGTTGTGCGATACCACCCTGGACCGGTATATTGCATGCGCTTATCCCCATCATTCTTTGTGTCAAAACGCCCCAAAAACACGTCATTGTGTTTGCCATCACTTCCCCCGTTGTAATCATGTGGAATTTTAATACTGTGCCAGTCAGTATCATTTAAAGAAATATCAAATCCGTTTTTTACCTCTTCGCGTTTAAATTTCCAATCAGACTCATTGATAGAATACCGGATCCTTATCCTGGAATCTGGTTTATTTCCGGATGTAAGAAATAAGGCGGATAGGATCATTAACCCAAACAGATAAAAAGTTCTCCTAAGTTCAATTTTTTTTCTCATTATTTACAGTTTAGCTTAGTTCTACTTGTTCGGGTTTATTTCTTCAATCATATAAATCAAACCTTCCTTACCATCGAAATCGAAAGTCCTTTCAAACTGCAAACCCAATTTTTCCAGTACATGAATTGAACGCGTATTTTCTTTCATCACCCTTCCCACAATTTTTTTCATATTAAATTTTTCAAATCCCAAATCAATACAGGCTTTTGCCGATTCTGTAGCGAATCCCCGGCCCCAAAATTTTTTAAAGAATCTGAATCCTATATCAAATTCATTAAGGTCGGCTGAATATTTTAGCCCGCACCAGCCTAAAAATTCATTGCCGCTTTTATTGATCACTGCCCAGCGCCCAAAACCATATTTTCGATAATGGTCGTATTGCGCCAAAAAGCAGGCTGCTGCCTCTACGCTAATAAAGGCTTCATCCCCTGTAAACTTAATGACATCCGGATCCAGATTTAACAAGTATGCCTGTTCAGCGTCCTGAATATCAATTTCTCTCAGATAGAGTCGCTCTGTTTCTAAAACTATCAAAATAAAATGACTTTTTAACCAATTCCTATAATTCTTGATGCCAATAAAAATTATTGCAGGAAAATATAAAATTACATTTTAATTTACATTCACTACCCAGCGATCGCTGATTTAATTGCCTTTTTAAACATCCAGTAAGAAAAGAAAACTTCTGCTTTATTTTTAGGCCAGTTAAAAAATTCTTTCCTTAAAAAAAGTATGCCAGCTTATTATTTGTTTTCACAACAAGACTAACCCTTAACCCTTTCCTGATTGTAAAAAATACCGATCCACCCTTGGATGGGCTTTGTTTTTTTTCTAACTTTAATGGTTTAAATTTCCCTCTAAGAAATTTGGAAATTCAATAATAAATTACTCATTTAAAAAATAATGCCTGCCCTTTTAAAATCAGTATTATGAAAAAAAGAACCCTGTTATTATCTATATTTGCGGCTGCAAGTATACTCGCTTGTAAGGATAAAAAAGAAACCGAAACAGTTATGGCGACCAATCCGTTTTATGAAACCTTTGACACCCCGTACGAATTGCCTCCTTTTGAAAAGATTACCCAGGCAGACCTGAAAGAAGCAATAGAAAAAGGTATTGCCGTTCAAAAGGATGAGATCGACGCCATCGCGCAAAACCCGGAAAAGGCTACCTGGGAAAACACCATTCTCGCTCTGGAGAATTCCGGTCGTCTGTTGAAAAAATCAAGACGGGTATTCTCGAACCTCAACTCGGCCAACACGAATGCTGAACTTCAGGCCATGGACCTGGAACTTGCCCCAAAATTGTCGGCACACCAGGATGATATTTATATGAACCAGGCCTTGTTCGAAAGGATTGCGGCCATTTACGAGCCGGATAAAAACCCCGAAATGCCCATCAGTTTTTCTAAATCCTATCCGGAAAAATACCGCCTACTGGAAAATTTGTATAAAGATTTTAAAAGAAACGGAGCTAAACTCTCCGATGCCGACAAGGCCAGGCTCAAAGAGATCAACTCCGAACTATCCCTGCTCTCAGTAAATTTCGGACAAAATGTGCTTTCAGACACGAATGCCTTTGAATACTATGTTAAAAATGAAGAGGAACTCAAGGGACTTCCTGCCGCGGTTATTGAAACTGCAGCCAGCAAAGCGAAAGAAAAAGGAAAAGAAGGACAGTGGTTGTTTACAGTTCACAATGCCAGTGTAATGCCTGTACTGGAATATGCTGACAACCGGGATTTGCGTGAAAAAATGTTTTTGGCGTATAAGAACAGAGGCAATAACGGCAACAAAAATGACAACAACGAGATTGCGGTAAAAATGGCGAATCTCCGTTTGCAAAAAGCCCAGTTGCTCGGTTATAAAACTTATGCGGATTACAGTTTGGAGGAAACCATGGCAAAAACACCTGAAACAGTGAACAACCTCCTCAACCGCCTCTGGACTCCCGCACTGGCAGTAGCCATGGAAGAAATTGCCGATATTAAAAAATCTATGTTGGCGAATGGGATAAATGATGATGTTCAGCCTTGGGATTACAAATATTACAGTGAAAAGGTGAGGAAAGAAAAATATGCCATCGATAACCAGGAACTGGCCGAGTATTTTAGTTTGGATAATGTTAGAAAAGGGATATTTTTAGTAAGTCAGAAACTTTACGGACTTACCTTTGAGCAATTAAATGATGTGCCCCTTTATCACAAAGATGCAAGCGCCTGGAAAATTATGGAAAAAGATGGCGCACTGGTTGGTTTGCTCTATATGGATATGCATCCGCGCGAATCAAAAAGAAGCGGTGCCTGGATGACGTCTTATCGTCCGCAAACTACAGAAAACGGAAAGCGTGTACCGCCGGTAATTTCAATAGTGTGTAATTTCACCCCTGCCTCCTCTTCGGCACCGGCCTTACTCACTTATGATGAGGTAACTACTTTCTTTCATGAATTTGGACATGCCCTTCATGGCCTGCTATCCGACGTGACTTATGAAAGCCTTGCCGGTACTAGTGTTTCGAGGGATTTTGTGGAACTTCCTTCTCAGATCATGGAAAACTGGGCCACCGACCCTGCAGTCCTGAAAATGTACGCCAGACACTACAAAACGGGCGAGCCTATTCCAGATGAAATGATAGCCAAGTTAGAAAAATCAGCCACTTTCGGACAGGGTTTTGCAACTACAGAATATCTGGCTTCTTCTATCCTTGACATGGAATACCATACCCAAACCAAACCTATTACCGGAAAAGCAACTGATTTTGAAAGACTGGCCATGGAAAAAGCCGGGCTGATCGCGGCCATCACACCGCGACACAGCAGTACGCATTTCGGCCATATTTTCTCAGGAGGTTACTCGGCGGGCTATTACAGTTATATCTGGTCTGGTGTGCTGGATACCGATGCTTTTGATCAGTTTAAGAAAACAGACTTATTTGATCAGGAAAAAGCGGCTTCATTCAGAAGCAATATTCTTGCAAAAGGAGATACCGAAGATCCGATGATACTTTATAAGAAGTTTAAAGGAAGTGAACCAAGTATCGAACCACTGCTTCGTAAAAGAGGCTTAAATACAGGCAAATCACTTTGATTCAAATAAAAAGTACCCTGACTATCCTTTTATACAAGTAAAATGTCAGGGTACTATCCAATCCTGTTTTATCCCAAATCGCGACATAGACATCCGGTTAGCATTTAACCTGATAATCAACCTGCCCGGTAAATTATCAAAGATGTATCTATTTCTTGTAATAACTGATAGAATACCGCTTCCATTCAACATATTCATTTTTGGTTTTCGTTTACTGAAGCAAAAAACCGTTCCGTGTTTAAAAGCACGAAACGGTTTTTATATTGGCATTACCCTAAAAAATACTCAGGAATCCATAGTTTTTAATCCTCTTATTTATTGGTATACCAGGTTAATCTGGGTGCCCAGGTTGTTCCTGTTAATCCTACGCTGCCCAGGGTAAATATGCTGTAAATTCTACCAGGTCTCGGTACAAAAGTAGTAACAGTCGACAGCAGTGTAGTTCCATTGTACAATTTTAAATCATATGTGTTTGATTCTCCTGATACATTTGGTTCAAATGGCACGAATACTGTACTCCCGCCAAGAAATGAAATATTTTCAAATGTCAATAGATCCGTTGAATATGCCGGCTGGGTTGAAGTAGCTACATACTTTTTTGTAATGACAACCTTATAACCTGTTGCCGGCGTATTTTCAATCGTATTTACCACCCTGATATAGGCTTTTGCAGGATCTGTTGCCACAGAAAAATCATCATTTATAATATGATTTTTTAAAGTGGTTATTGAGGTTCCAACCAAAAAACAGGAGTAATATTTACCTGCTTCAGTTGTTACCTGTTCTGAAGTTCTCTCGATTTCAGGGGTCACAACCGGCGGATTGCTGGTAGAGCTTGTTGAAGGTGTAACTGATTTTAAAGTCTGATTTCCTGAGGGTACAACCGCATAGGTAATCGTGTTCGGGGCTGTTCCGCCAAAACCAAAGCCAATGGGAACGCCGGTAGTCACACCAACAGAAGTCACTTTCAGATCATTCATAAAATAATTTACCGAAATACTTGAACCGGCAGTACCAGTTACTGGTCCGATGGCTGTATTGATAAATTTGACATTGGCTACATCATCTGTTTTATAGACAATGTTTTCATAATAATCATGTTCATCCTCACAAGAGACAGACAGTCCAATGATCAGTAAAGGAAGGATTATTCTGGTGAAATTTATTAGTACTTTTTTCATTTATTTCAATTTAAATATTACCATTAATTCTTAGAAAACCACATCTCAACAGTATGGTAATCATTCAGGTCTCCGCCGATCTTTTTAAGCGCTTCCAAATTCCACACATACTCAGAGTTATATCTCGGTCTCAACCTTTGAACAAGCTTACCATTGTTATCTATAAACAAACCATCAATTGGTGGTGTGGTATTCAGTGTAGTATATACAGCCGGATCGTATTTGTATTTTCGGAAATCGCACCAGGTTTCCATGGCACCAAAACCAAATAAGGCAATATATTTCTGCAACATAATTTTGCTGATAGTAAGATCAGCAGCGGCAGGAACAACCGCCGGTTTTGACAGGAAGGCTGATTTTTCAGCTGGTGTGATCAGAGTAGTAATCGGAAAAGTCGTGCTGACAACAGTATTCTTGTTCACGAAATCAATACTCGCGTCAATCCCTTTTCTGTAAGCTTCCAGGGCCATGGCCTTATCTCCTTTGATAAAGGCAGCTTCCGCCTTGATAAACTGGATTTCGGCATAGGTCATGATTGGAAAACTGACGTTGTTTCTAAACAGATAACGCCCCGTTGTTGTAGGTGTTGGTGCAACAAAAGTACCCCATAAATTGGGAATCCGAGCGGTTCCGGATGTTGCAGCAGTAGTGTTTATCGGGTTCCCATTAAAAGTGTATTTGGAGGGATCCGGATTCGCTGCAGACGCAGGAGCTGTTTCTGAGGCACCTACAGAAGGTGCCAATATCCTGCCTATCCTTGGATCAATTGCACCGGTAAAAATTGTCCCGTTCATCGCTCTTACTATAAAATCTGTCTGGCGATAATTCGTCAGATTTCCTCGAAGGGGGCCATAAAAGTTTGCATTATCAGCGATAACCCCATCAAAAATAATTAGAGCATCATCAGCACCACTGGCCAAAGACTTATTACAATATTCAATGACCTGATCCGGATTATAAGCAGCCTTATTGATCTGGTTATTCGCATTTCTGGCCAGTAATCCATAGGCAAATTTTATCCATTTAGCCTTGTCACCATTATATATCTGATCTTTTCCGGCCAATTCTGTCTGCGAAGAGACACCGTCTGTTCTTTCCATATCAGTTATACCCTCCTTCAATAACCTGACTACTTCCTCATAAGCCCTTTCCTGCGGAATATAATCAAATGTCAGTCTTTTTGTGTAGAGCTGATCAAAATCCAATATATCACCAGATGCATCCGTAGTTGTTTGCCAGGACCAGGCTCCAATAACTTTGGAAATACCCACAACATCAAACCGTTGTTCTTCCTCGGCAGCTGTCTGCATATTCACTAAATTGAGACCAATCCCAAAATAAGCTGATCTCCAGATCTCACCACCGGCATCGGAATTTCTTACATAACCTTGTTGGTCCCATACATTTCCTCTGGTTGACCAGGACTGATATTGGACATATTGACCAATAAATCTTGAATCCCACTGCAGACCTCTCGCCATTTGTTGCTGTATAGGCGCCAACAAATTACTCGGAGAAACCTCAGTCGGGAAACTTGGATTCACATTCAAGTCCGTGATATCCTCGCAAGCAGTAGCACTTAGTATTACCATACCTGCTACCATTATTTTTTTTATAAAATTTTTCATATTCCTAAACATTTAAAAACCAAGTCTTACTGCAAAATTAATACCTCTTGGAGTAGAAAGTACTCCGTAGTCAAAACCTGTACCACCTGCACCACCTACTGAAGCGTTCAAACCGTTTACGGCAGGATCTGCTCCGGTGTAGTTTGTTTTCATATAAGCATCGGTAACAGTCAGGCTAAAAGAAAGCGCATTTAAGAAACCGATCTGTTGCATTGTTTTGGCAGGCATTCTGTAACTTAAAGTAATGTCCCTTACCCTCATCCAATCTATATCCTTTTCAATAAAATCAGATTCTGGAATGGCACTGAAATATCCATTTTGATGAAATGGATTGACCTGTATGTTGTTTTTGGTGGGATTATCTGTGTTTTCCAGACCATCACGAAGAACACCCTCGATCACAACAGGTTGCTCCCTGTCAAGCGATCTGGCAGAATAGCCATTCACCCACATATACCTTTCGTTTCCGTTGTATACATCTCCACCTTTTCTAAAATCTAGCAGGAATGAAAAGGTAAAATTGTAAAAATTGAAGGAGTTCTGTAAACCTAACAAGTAATCAGGATTTCTGTCTCCAATAATTTGAAAAGTATTGTCATAAATCGGATACCCGGTATTTGGATCAACAAGAACCTGACCATTGTTATTTCTGGTATACGTTGCCCCTGTAAATGTCGTCAGAGATCCGCCAACTTTGGAACCTGCTCTTACATTACCATAAAGCCAGGTATCTGAAATATAATACTCAGATAAAGTTGGAGGCAGGTCAAGCAATTCACTTTCTGTTTTGGTGTAATTCACATTGAAATCCCAGGTAAAATTATCGCTTCTTACAGGAGTTGCATTCAGTGTAATTTCCAGTCCCTCGGTTTGTGAATCTCCGTAATTGTAAGTAGATACGACAAATCCGGTACCATAACTCAAACGCAGGTTTCTGATGATCTGATCTTCAGTTGTGGTGCGGTAAACAGCTACATCCAGCCCCAATCTGTTGTTATAGAATTGTAATTCTGTACCAAATTCATATGATTTTCTGAATTCCGGTTTAAGTTCAGCATTTGCACCTGTAACCCCATACGCAAAGCCACCACCGGTTGTTGGTTGTGGTTGGTAAGATGGCACAATATCATATGGCCTTGCATCATTACCTACTTCGGCATAGGAAGCCCTGAGTTTACCCAAGGTGAGCACTTTGCTGTCTTTCAATCCCCCGATCTCTGAAAAAACAAAGGAAGTACCAATGGAAGGATAAAAGAAATCATTGTCACCTTCCGGTAATGTAGATGACCAGTCTTTCCTGCCGGTTAAAGTTAAAAACAAGATGTTGTCATAGTCAAATACAGCCTCACCATAAAAACCAATTACTTTTTTCTGTATTATTCTTTCCTGTGATCTTTGAGTCGTAGGATCTGTATTGTTCATAGAGAGAAAATTCTGTTCCAGAAATTTACTGCCCTGGGTTGACAGAATGGTTTGCTCATTTTCATTGATGGCATTACCCAATATTAATCTGGAATTAAACTTGCCAAAGGATTTTTTTAGTGTTGCAAACAGGTTTGTTGTTGTAACATTCGCCTGGTTGTAATACGTTTCAATATAACCTCCCTGAGATAACCCGGCATTTGACTGGGGGTGTATGCTTCTGAAACCATTTCCGGCTGATACGTCCCAGCCTACCCTGCCCGTAAAAGACAACCAGGGGGTTGCATCCCATATTAATCCAATGTTGGTCACCATTCTGTCATTTTCATCTTCTGCAAGGTTGTTGTACACATCCCAGAACGGGTTATCAAATTCATTTGCTACTGCGTTATCAGTGATTCTTCTTCTGGTGCCATCAGGATTCAAATAATTTGTCACATCATCATTTATTGGCCACGCCAATAAATTGGTCAGGTAGCCACCTGCTCCTTTTGAACCTTTTTGATTGGATGTTTTGGCATATATGAACGATGCTTCTGATCTGAGGTAAGGTTTTAGTTGAGCAGTACCGTTTAAGGTAACATTCAGGCGGTCATATCCTGTATTTGGCACAGTACCCGACTGGTCTGTGTCGGCTATCGCCAATCTATAGGTCAGAGTTTCAGAACCACCTTCAAAAGATAAGTTATATGTTTCTGAATAACCTGTTTTGAAGAAGCTGTCCACATTGTCATATAAGGTAGTACCCGGATCAAATTTGGTTCCAAAAGCCTGCATACCCAAAGTGTTGTTCAAGCCGGAATCTCCTCTTTGGTATTCTCTTTGATTTTCAGGAAAGCGATAAACATTCTCAACCCTGAAGTTAGAGGCAAAACTTACAGTTCCAAGACCTTTTTTCCCTTTTTTGGTCGTAATTACGATCGCTCCGTTACCTGCTTCAATCCCATAAAGTGCAGCCGCTTCAGGGCCTTTCAAAATAGTAATCGATTCAATATCCTCGGGATTGATATCTGCTCCTCTGTTGGAATAGTCCATATTTCTGTTCGGTGCATCAGATATCAACAGTCCCTGGTTCAGGGTTTGATTCGATACAGGCAAACCATCAACAATATACAAGGGGCTGTTGGACCCACTCATTGATGTAACCCCTCGTAAATTAACTGCCGAAGATGCGCCAGGCTGACCGGAAGTACTGGTTACTGTAAGTCCAGCCACACGCCCCTGCAAAGCATTTACAAAGTTGGTGCGTTGCGTTTCTGCAACTTCATCACCTTTCAAAGCCTGAGTCGCATAAGGTAAAGCCTTTTTATTCCTCACGATACCCAGTGAACCTACAACTGTAACCTCACCCAGGGTTTCACTGTCTTCCGACAGCACTACCTTCATGTTTGAAGAGCCGGCAACTTCCCTTGTTTTAAATCCAAGATAAGAAAACACCAGGGTTGCTCCTTCACGTGCCGTGATTTGAAATTCCCCGTCAAAGCCCGTTGTTGTACCCTGTGTAGTCCCTTTTACCATGATGTTAACGCCAGGAAGTCTTTCCTGCGATTCATCAACAACTATACCTGTTAACGTACGTGTTTGTGAATGAACACCGAAGAAGGCGATCAAGAACAACACGCAAGAAAACAACATCTGTTTTTGTTTCATAAATATTAATTTTTTGTTAAGTATTCAATAAATGTAAATATAGACATAAATCTTGCAAAAAAAATTATCCACAAAAAATTAGATTTACTTTATAATAAATTACAATAATTTAGTGCCATTTGTTTTAAATGATTTAAATTATTGATAATATTCAATATTTTAACTTTTTACAAAAACGTTGTGTTAAAAAAAAATGAAAAAAATCAATGATTTTGGCGTAAAAAATCCATTTTATTGCAAAAACAAGCATAAAACAGCAAATTGTGATGATACAATATATAGTCCATAAGCCAAACATGATCCTTATTGGAATTTTGGAAAAAGATGTTCAGAAAAATTATGGAGAAACTCCATAGAGGAAATTAGATAACCCCGGTCTGTCTGGTTATCTGCGCTGCAGAAATCAAACCGAAAATAATGGCTGCTTCAATATGAATGACTTTAATCCCACTTGCCTGCATTCAACAAGGACCCGGTAAGTCTCAATTATTGAAGATGCTGTTATCGCAAAAAGGACAAACAGAAACTAATTAATACGTATTCTATGCTTCACTCATTTTTTTGCGAATGGCGTCCAACGCCAGATTTCCAATACTGCCGGTATGTGTATGCTTTATCGCTTTGTTTGGTTTGTATTCGCCACTGGCGATTTTTTCTCCTATCTGTTTGTATGCTTCCCTGAAAGGAATGCCCTTCTGAACGAGTTCATTGACTGCCTCGACACTAAATAAATAATCATAGAGCTTATCATCTAAAATATCCGCCTTCACCACCAATTTTGGCAGTGAGGAAGTTACTATTTCAAGGCAGGCCTTGGTATGCTGAATGGCAGGAATCAAACCCTCTTTGAGCAATTGCAGATCACGGTGGTAACCGCTTGGCAGGTTGTTTGTGATCAGCGTGAGTTCATAAGGCAAAGCCTGAATCTTATTGCATTTTCCGCGGACCAGTTCAAAAACATCCGGATTCTTTTTATGGGGCATAATACTCGAACCTGTAGTCAATTCATCCGGCAAGGTGACGAAACCAAAATTCTGGTTCATATACAAGCAAATATCATAAGCAAATTTTGACAGGGTCCCAGCCAGCCCGCTGAGCGCGAAAGCCACGGTCTTTTCTGACTTACCCCGGCTCATCTGCGCAGCTACGGAATTGTATTTCAAAGCACTGAATCCCAGTAGCCTGGTTGTTTCTTCTCTGTCAATCGGGAAAGAACTGCCATAGCCCGCTGCAGAACCCAATGGATTCTGATCAACCACTTTCCAGGCAGCTTTGAGCATGTATACATCGTCTATCAGACTTTCGGCATAGGCAGAAAACCACAAGCCGAAAGAGGAAGGCATGGCTATCTGAAAATGTGTATAACCGGGTAATAATACCTGCTGATACTTTTCTGCCTGGCTTAACAGGAGCTCGAATAAACAAGTCACTAAACTCAGGATCTCCTGTAATTCATCCCTTAAATACAAATGCATATCTACCAGAACCTGATCATTCCGCGAGCGGGCAGTGTGTATTTTTCTTCCCGTATCCCCTAATTTTTCTGTCAGCAAATACTCTACTTTCGAGTGTACATCCTCAAAGGCATCTTCAATAACAAAACGACCCTGCATTATAATTTCCAGTATATCTTCCAGTGCTTTTGCTACCTGATCCATCTCTTCACCGGAGAGCAGTCCGATCTTATACAACATCCGGGCATGAGCCAGAGATCCGATCACATCGTATTTCGCCAATACGAGATCCAGTTCCCTGTCGTTACCAACAGTGAAAAGATCAATTTTCCTGTCATTGCTAAATCCTTTATCCCACAGTTTCATATACAGCTATTTATTATTTTGATACATTGTAATTCGCGTGGCTTAACTGGACGTTTTAGCCCTTTGCAGTTATGCCATTTCGTGATTATACGATTTCGTTCAACAATTTGATATACAGATCCACACCTCTTTCAATTTCATCAACAAAAATATACTCATCCGCAGCATGTGACCGCAAAGTATCACCTGGCCCGATCTTTAAAGAGGGACAGCTTAAATTCGACTGGTCGGATAAGGTAGGCGAGCCATATGTTTTCAAGCCAAGTTTAATACCGGCCTGCACGATGGGATGCTCCGCGGATATGGCAGAAGAATTCAATCTCAGCGACCTTTCTTTCACTTCCACTGCAACATTTTCTTTTATTGTGTTCAGCACTTCCCGGTTGCTGTATTGTTCTGTGACGCGTATGTCAACCACAAAATGACAGGTTGCCGGCACAACATTGTGTTCTTTGCCTGCATCGATCTGGGTTACCGTCATTTTTACTTCGCCCAGGGATTCTGAAATCTTTGGAAATCTGAAATTTCTAAACCAATCGATCGCTTCCATAGCCTTGTAAATTGAATTGTCCTTGTTGCTGTGAGCCGCATGTCCGGGCGTGCCATGGGCATAACAATCCAGAACCAGCAAACCCTTTTCTGCAATGGCCAGATTCATAGAGGTAGGTTCGCCTACCACAGCAAAATCTATATACGGCAAGAGGTCCAACACGCTGCGAATGCCCCCGTCACCTGAATTTTCCTCTTCGGCCGAGGCGAGGAACACCAAATTATACCGGAGTTCCTTTTTATCATAAAAATGAAGAAAGGCAGACATCAGGGTTACCAAGCATCCTCCTGCGTCATTGCTGCCCAAACCGAACAATTTCCCGTCGGCTATTTCTCCCTTAAACGGATCTCTGGTATAGGCCTGATTAGGTCTTACGGTGTCGTGGTGCGAGTTCAGCAGTATCGTGGGTTTCCCCTCCCGGAAATATTTGTTCTTTACCCAGACATTATTGCCCTTTACCTGAACCTCATCACAATAACCTTCCAGGTAATCGCAAATCAACCGGCAGGTTTTGTCTTCTTCTTTCGAAAAGGAAGGTATTGCGATCAGCGACTGCAACAGGGCTATGATTTCTTTTTTCTCAGGTGCGCTCATAGGCTCAAGGTAGTGAATTTTTGCCTGTACTCATTAATGACGGAAGGACTCCCGATGATCACTTTACGAACACCTTTGTTGAGAGCCAAAAAACAGTTTTCCAATTTTGGCAACATCCCGGCAGCGATAATCCCCTTTTCTTTTAAGGAAGTGTACAGAACAGTATCCAATTTTTCTATCACGGAGTTTTCGTCATCCAGCTCCATGAGCACTCCTTTTTTTTCAAAACAATAAACCAGTTCCACCTCATAATCCTCAGACAGGCTCTTTGCGATCTCTGCAGCTATGGTATCCGCATTTGTATTGAGCAACTGACCCTGCATATCGTGCGTAATGGCACAAAATACCGGGCATATGTCTTTCTGAAGCAACAGGGATATCAGCTCTGCATCTACTTTATCTACATCTCCGGCAAATCCGTAGTCCACCTCTTTGATGATTCTTTTGTGAGCCTGTACTACATTGCCGTCAGCCCCGGATAAACCAAGGGCATTACATGCCCGGCTTTGTAATCCTGCTACGATCGTTTTGTTGAGCAATCCGGCATAAACCATGATAACTATCTCGAGATTGGCCTCATCGGTTACCCTTCTGCCTTCGACCATAGCGGGCTGCAACCCGAGGGAAAGTGCCATTTGAGTAGCTTTTTTACCTCCGCCATGCACCAGGA
This sequence comes from Flavobacteriaceae bacterium, assembly GCA_041303035.1. Classification (GTDB taxonomy): domain Bacteria; phylum Bacteroidota; class Bacteroidia; order Flavobacteriales; family Flavobacteriaceae; genus Namhaeicola. The sequence goes on along the minus strand of JBFYPZ010000032.1, from coordinate 106 downwards.
TCTTATGTCCTTTTATCCCGGCAAAATCGCTTAAGAAAAGTGCGAGACTTTCCTTATCGTCGATCACATTTCCCCCAATTTTAACGATTGTTACTTTCTGTGCCAT
>JBFYPZ010000031.1:0-18918 GCA_041303035.1 Flavobacteriaceae bacterium | reverse complement strand
ATCATAGTCCAACTGCATCAGGATGAACCTGTTAATGCGGATATCATCGTCTATACCAACCGCTTGTCCGATTACCTTTTTGTCCTGGCACGAAAATTGAACTTTGATTTTCAACTGAAAGAAATACCTTGGAATTCAAAGTAGTATCTTTAAAAACAACACGTTCTTTACAAGTTTAAATTATGTAAAAAAAAAGCATCAAAAAATTTGCTTATTTGTTTAATAAAATTACTTTTGCAAAAAAACCAAAATTATGTATTGGACTTTAGAATTGGCATCTTATTTAAGCGATGCTCCATGGCCTGCAACCAAAGATGAACTTATTGATTATGCTATCAGAGCCGGTGCTCCATTAGAAGTAGTTGAGAATTTGCAATCAATTGAAGATGAAGGTGAAATTTACGAGACTATTCAGGAAATTTGGGAAGACTACCCGTCAGATGAAGATTATCTTTGGAACGAGGATGAATACTAAAAATTAAAAAGTCTCATAAGAGGCTTTTTTTTTGCTTAATTTTGACCCACCATAATCAAAAAATACCTAATCATTTATTTTATATAAAATGAGTTTATTAAATTCAATTCTCAGCGTCTTTGTTGGTGACAAAAGAAAAAAAGACCTGAAACAATTACAGCCTATTGTCAATGAAGTAAATTCCTTCAACAAACAATTTGAAAACATGTCTCTCGATGGGCTTCGCGATAAAACACATCAGTTCAAACAAAAAATCAAGGAGGCCAGGCAGGTGCTGGAAGATCAAATTGGAATTTTGAAAAGCGAAGTTGAAACTGCCGGTATCGACAGAAAAGAGGAAATTTATAAGGAAATTGATTCCCTTGAAAACGAGGTATACGAAACTACCGAAAAGGTCTTAAATGAAATTCAGGCTGAGGCCTTTGCCCTGATAAGGGAAACTGCCAGAAGATTTTATCATAACAGTACCCTTGCGGTGAATGCAACGCCGTTCGACAGGGAGTTGTCGGGTAAAAAATCCTATGTAAGCCTGGAAGGTGACAAAGCCCTCTGGAGCAATTCCTGGGATGCTGCCGGAAAGCCGATAGTCTGGGACATGATCCATTACGACGTTCAGTTGATCGGTGGAGCCGTATTGCACCAGGGAAAAATTACCGAGATGATGACAGGTGAAGGAAAAACCCTGGTGGCAACCTTGCCCATATACCTGAATGCACTGGCCGGAAAAGGGGTTCACGTTGTTACTGTAAACGATTACCTGGCCAAAAGGGACGCCGCCTGGATGGGCCCCATTTTTGAGTTCCACGGCCTTACCATAGACTGTATTGACCTGCACCAGCCAAACTCTGTTGCCAGGAGAAATGCGTATAATGCGGATATCACCTATGGCACCAACAACGAATTTGGTTTCGACTATTTGAGAGACAATATGTCTCACACACCAACCGATCTGGTACAGCGGCCTCATCACTATGCTATTATCGATGAGGTGGACTCTGTACTGATCGACGATGCCAGAACCCCGCTGATCATTTCAGGTGCAACCTTGCATGGCGACAGGCATGAGTTCAGTGAACTAAAACCAAAAGTAGAAGAAATAGTAAACCTGCAAAACAAATACCTGACCGGTATTTTGGCTGAAGCCAAAAAATTGATCGCTGAAGGAAATACAAAGGAAGGCGGTTTTTTATTGTACAGGGTTTTCAGAGGGCTGCCAAAGAACAAGGCACTCATCAAATTTTTAAGCCAGGAAGGTATTAAACAGTTGCTGCAAAAAACAGAAAATTTCTATATGCAGGATAACAACCGCGAAATGCCTAAAATAGACCAGGAACTTTATTTTGTCATTGAAGAAAAGAACAACTCGATCGATCTTACTGATAAAGGAATTGCCTTTTTGGGAGGAACGAATATGGAAGATCACTTCTTTGTATTGCCTGATATCGGAATGGAAATTTCAAAGATAGATGCCTCAGATATAGTCATTGAAGATAAAGTAAAAGCCAAGGAAGATCTTTACAGGGATTTTAGCATAAAAAGCGAAAGAATTCACACCCTAAATCAACTTTTAAAGGCCTATACACTTTTTGAAAAAGATGTTGAATACGTCATCATAGAAGGTCAGATCAAAATTGTTGATGAACAAACCGGACGTATCATGGAAGGCCGCCGTTACAGCGATGGCCTGCATCAGGCTATCGAAGCCAAGGAAAATGTAAAGATCGAGGCTGCTACCCAAACCTATGCGACCATCACCTTGCAGAACTACTTCAGGATGTACCGAAAATTAGCCGGTATGACCGGTACAGCGGTGACAGAGGCAGGTGAACTGTGGCAGATCTACAAACTGGACGTGGTTGAAATTCCAACTAACGTTCCTTTGATCAGAGATGACCGTGAGGATCTTATTTATAAGACCAAACGCGAAAAATACAATGCGGTAATTGAAGAAATTGTAAATCTGGTAAACAACAAAAGACCGGTACTGGTCGGCACTACTTCGGTAGAAATTTCGGAATTGCTCTCGAGAATGCTTTCCATCAGAAAAATTGAGCACAATGTACTGAATGCAAAATTGCATAAAAAAGAAGCTGATATCGTTGCCTACGCAGGACAACCGGGCGTTGTAACCATCGCCACAAATATGGCGGGTCGTGGAACAGATATCAAGCTATCTGCCGAGGTCAAAAAAGCAGGTGGACTAGCCATCATAGGTACAGAACGCCATGATTCCAGAAGGGTCGACAGGCAGTTGCGCGGTAGGGCGGGACGACAGGGAGATCCGGGAACTTCACAATTCTATGTGTCTCTGGAAGATAACCTGATGCGTTTGTTCGGTTCCGAAAGAATAGCAAAAATGATGGATAAAATGGGCTTGAAGGAAGGAGAAGTCATTCAGCATTCCATGATCTCGAAATCCATTGAAAGGGCTCAGAAAAAAGTGGAAGAAAATAACTTCGGCATACGCAAACGTCTGCTGGAATATGATGATATCATGAATTCTCAGCGGGAAGTTGTCTACAAAAGAAGAAGACACGCGCTCTATGGTGAAAGGCTGCAGTTGGACATTGCCAATATGATCTATGATACCTGTGAGGCCATCGTCAGGGAAAATAAAGCAAGCAATGATTATTCTAATTTTGAATTTGAATTGATCCGCTTCTCCTCTTCTACTTCTCCTTTTACCAAAGAAGAATTTGCTGCCAAGGATGAACAATCCCTGATCAATGAGCTTTACGATATTGTTTATAGCCATTATCACACAAGAATTGAACTCAATGCAATTTCTGCCTTTCCTGTAATCAAGGATGTATATGAAAATCAGGGGAATCGCTATGAAAGGATCATGGTTCCATTTACTGATGGGATAAAAACCTTGCAGATCGTGACCAATTTAAAAGAAGCTTATGATACCCAGGGCAAGCAACTGATGGTGGATTTTGAAAAAAATGTAACACTTGCCATTATTGACGATGCCTGGAAAAACCATTTGAGACAAATGGATGATCTGAAACAATCTGTTCAGAACGCAACATATGAGCAGAAAGATCCCTTGTTGATCTATAAATTCGAAGCTTTTGAATTATTCAAAAAAATGCTTGATACAGTAAACAAAGAGGTACTTTCCTTTTTGTTTAAAGGTGCCCTGCCGAGCAAGAGTCCGCAGCAGGTATCTCAAGCCAAAGAACAGGTTCGGGAAAAGGTACAGTTGTCAAAACCCGATTTTGAAAATTCCGGCAGAGAATCTCAGGTAAATCAAACACAGCAACCTCAGATCACGGAAACCATTGTTCGCACAGAGCGCAAAATTGGCAGAAATGAAAAGGTTACCATTAAAAATATCAATAACGGCCAAAGTCAGTCACTGAAATTCAAACAAGCCATCCCATTGATTAGCAGCGGGGTATGGGTATTGATGGATGAGGCCTGATAGCCTGTTTGCTCAGTTTAAAGGGGTGGTTTATGAATTCATGGATCACCTCTTTTTTGTACTTTATATTTAGCCGGTTAAAAATTATGCGCCGCTTTACCAGAAAATCCGGTGATTTTAAAATTTCGGAGGAAGGATTTACCCATACAGGCAAGCCGGTGAGCTTTAATAAATCAATTATTGTCGATTAGCAGGAATCCGATGTTTGGTCAGTATCCTGTTTATCTTGTTGTTCTCGGTATAAGAAAATTGTTCCAGGGTAATAATTTCTCCAGGTAATTCATATTTGTCCAGAAAGGGTTGGAGATCACCTCTTTCGATTTTCTTTTTTCCCTCGATTACAAGTACAAGCTTTTCCCCGAGTACGTCATCCGGTAAGGAGGTAAAAAAATATGGCTGTTCCAGCAAATTTTGAATTTTCTCTTCCAGCATTTCCGGATACAGCTTTATCCCGCCGGAATTAATTACATGATCAATTCTCCCGAGCAATCTGAAGGTGTTTTTACCGGTTATTTCAACGATATCATTCGTAATAACCGGTGTTTTTGTAATTTTTTTTGCATCAATTACCAGACAATCTCTGTGGTCCTTTGAAATTTCTACCTGAGGCAGTACAAAAAAATCATTTCGCGTATCTCCCATGTATTTTTCTTTAAATCCCATGCGTGCGGCATCGTTCAATGGTTTCACGGCTATATGTGTGATGGTTTCGGTCATGCCGTAAGTGGCAAATACCTTAGTCTCCACACTTTTTATCCTCGCTGCCAACGGAACAGAAACAGCAGCACCACCTACGATCAGGGTTTTTATTTTATGCAGGTCCTCAATGGAATTCTCGAGCTGCAGCGGCACCATGGCTGCAAAATCATAACTTGATTTTAATCCTTTTAACGGATTCGAAACCGGCTCCACTATATCGAGCTCCCAACCCAGTACCATCGCCCTGACCAGCATCATTTTTCCGGCAATATATTTGGTCGGTAAACACAACAATGCTTTGGTTCCTGCAAACAGACCAAAGAACTTTCCGGTTGCTCGAGCCGAATCAAGCATTTGTGTTTTTCCCAGCTCAATTTCTTTCGGGTTTCCGGTCGAGCCTGAAGTCATCACCTTTATTTCCTGAGATTTGGAGAACCACTGCTCTAAAAAAATGGCTGTATCGTTATCGAATAATGGTTTCAAAACCCTGACCTGCTCTGAATCCGCACAAGGCACTCCATTGATCCTGAAATCTGTATGTACCTGCCCTTTCATCATTAATCATTAAACATTGCGGGAAAGGTTTCTTTTGTACTTTTACCCAGGATCCTGAGCTTTATTACAGAAGTTAAAAACCCCAAACCGTATCCGAAAAATTGTATAAAAACAGCAAAAACACTTGCCAGGCCCTGCATGACACCTTTGCCTTTCAGGCTAGCATCTAAAAAAACAAGGGCAAAATATAACAGAAAAAGAAAAAAAGGCAAATGGTATCCAAAGACAAGTATAAGAACGGCAATGATAAATAATATTATAAAAAGGGAAGGAAACCAATAGGTTAAGCCTTTCATTTTGGGATACATAGCCCCAAGTACCGGTCTTGCAGCTCCAAAATTATATACCTGCTTAAAAAACTTATCCCAGCTCGTCCTTCTCTTGTGGTATACCAAGGCTTTGGGAAGAAATTGCGTCGTTAAACCGGCAGACCACAAACGGTTGGTAAATTCAATATCCTCCCCAAAACGCTGGGCTGCGAAACCCTTGGTTTTAATAAAAGTTTCTTTGGAAATACCCATGTTAAAACTTCTGAGCTGAAATTTTTTCTTTTCGCTTTCGCTATTTCTAAGCCCTCCGGTACTCAGGAATGAGGTCATGGCATAACTGATCGCTTTCTGGATCAGCGTAAATGAAGGATGGGCTTCATCAGGTCCGCCAAAAGCATCCGTGTATCTCATTTCCAGACCTTTAGCAACCTCATCCAGATAATGGTCTGATAACAGACAATCCGAATCGAGAATAATAAAGTAGTCTCCCTTTGCCCTGCTCATGCCATAATTTCTCGAAAGGCCCGGACCCGAATTCTCCTTTTCCAGGTACTTTATATTGAGTACACCTTCAAATTTTTTTACAACTTTTGCAGATGAAAGTGCCGAACCATCTTCAACAACAACAACTTCCGGTTTATTCAAATTACCCTGATCCACGATGCTCTGCAAGAGTTCTTCCAGTTCATCCGGGCGGTCAAAAACAGGAATGATGATTGAAAAATTCATTAAACGAAAAGATGATTATAAAAAAAGGCTTCAGTGAAGCCTTCTTGTTTATTCTTTATTAAAATTTTCCATGATCACATCGCTGATTCCCATATTAGAGAAACCGCCGTCATGGAAGAGATTCTGGAGTGTCACTTTTTTTGTCAGATCGGAAAAAAGTGTGATCGTATAATCAGCACATTCCAGGGCAGTGGCATTTCCTAAAGGAGACATCTTTTCGGCATAGGCCAGAAAACCACCGAATCCTTTAACTCCGGTGCCGGCTGTAGTTGGCGTAGGTGATTGTGAAATCGTATTTACACGAACTTTATAATCTCTTCCAAAGAAATACCCGAAACTGCGCGCAACAGATTCGAGATAGGCTTTGTTATCGGCCATATCATTGTAATCAGGAAATACCCTTTGTGCTGCCATATATGATAAAGCCACAATGGAACCCCATTCATTCATCGCCTTTTTATTGTACAATACATTCATGACCCTGTGGAAAGAAAGTGCTGAAACATCCCATCCTTTTGCCGTAAATTCATAATTTGAATTTGTATAATGCAAACCTTTCCTCACATTGACGGACATGCCGATGGAATGCAGTACAAAATCAATTTTGCCTCCCAGTATTTCCAGTGATTTCTCAACCAGATTTTCCAGGTCCTCCATAGAAGTTGCGTCGGCCGGGATTACCTGTGAATTTGTTTTTTTTGCGAGTTCATTGATCTCACCCATTCTCATTGCAATTGGTGCATTCGTCAGAACAAAAACCGCCCCCTCTTCATGGGCTCTTTCAGCCACCTTCCAGGCTATTGAGTTACTGTCCAAAGCTCCAAAAATAATCCCCTTTTTACCTTTTAATAAGTTGTACATATCTTGTGTTTAAAATTTGACTTAATGTTTGCCTAAAATACAAAATTACAGGATTATTTTAACAAATGTGCTTTTTAAGAAAGAAGCTGCCTGGCATGGGCCACAGCAGAACTTGTAATTTCTTTTCCCCCCAGCATTTCCGCCAGTTCAGCAACGCGCTCCTCCCCGTTCAACCTCTTTATATTTGATTCCACAAGTGCTTTATCAACACGTTTAAAAACTTTGTAGTGCACATCACCCTTAGCTGCGATCTGAGGCAGGTGTGTGATGGTGATTACCTGCATATTTTTGCTCATTTGCTTCATCACCGCAGCAATTTTATTAGAAACTTCTCCCGATACACCCGTGTCGATCTCATCAAAAATGATGGTGGGCAGGTTTGAATAATTGGAGAGTATATTTTTTATCGCCAGCATGATCCTGGACATTTCACCTCCGGAAGCAATTTTTTTCACTGCTTCAAAGCTTAAACCCTTATTGCTCGAGATCAGCATTTCCAGTTCATCTTTTCCATTTGGAGAAAAATAATCAAGTGGTTTGAGACGAATTTGAATGCGGGTGTTCACCATTTCAAGTCCGGTCAGTTTTTCATGCAGCTGATCCAGAAATACGGGAATAGCAGCTTGTCTCCGGGCAGATATTGCCGATGAAATTTTCTCCAGTTCATCCTCCAGTGACTTAATTTCATTGCTCTTTGCAACTAGCTGTTCTTCCGCATTCAGAGTTACCTTTACGCGCTCTTCATAGCCGAGCTGAATTTGCTGAAGCCCGGCTATTGAATTGACCTGGTGCTTTTTGAACAGATCGTAAATAATTTGTAATCTGTCATTCACTTTCTCCAGTTCTTTAGGGTCAGAGCTAACAGAATCTGCTTCCCTTTTTATTTCTTCAAGCAAGTCTTTGGCCTCAATATACAGGCTGTTGGCACGGTCTGACAACTGTTGATACACCTGGCTGAACTTAGCGATCTTGTCCAGGTTGTTTTTTGTTCTTAACAAATTATTTATGGTTCCAATATCCTCGTTATCACCCAATTGAATAACATCAATTAAATTCAATCTGATCTCCTCAATATGAGAAAGTTTATTTAAATTTTCCTCCAGCACTTCCAGTTCACCTTCTTTGAGAGCAGCATGCTTCAATTCTTCAAGCATAAAGCTGTTAAAGGAAAAATTGGCGTTTGCCTGTTCTATTTCCTTCTGAATGAACTCCAGTTCATTGCTCAGGATTTTCAATACTTTAAGCTTTGTTGCATATTCCCTGAGCAGGTCTTCATTCTTTGCCAGGGCATCAACAATATAGAACTGATATGCCTGTTCCGCCAGCTGTAAGGTCTCGTGCTGTGAGTGAATATCGATCAGTTTTTCACTCAGCTCATTGAGAACTGGAAGATTACAGGGGGTATCATTGATAAAGGCCCTGGATTTGCCATTGGGGAGGATCTCTCTTCTGATAATGGTTTTATCGTTATAATCGATGTCCTCTTTCTCAAAAAAAGATTGCAAGTTATAGGCAGCTATATCAAAACCGGCTTCCACGATGCATTTCTCATTTTTGTCATTTAATGAGGCTGTATCGGCCCGCTTACCCAAAACCATAGACAATGCCCCTAAAAGAATTGATTTCCCCGCTCCGGTTTCACCGGTTATGGTGCTCAGGCCCCTTTCAAAATCAATTTCTATAGAATTGATCAGGGCATAATTTTTTATTAACAAGGTATTGAGCATCAGGATCTTGATTTTTATCGGAAGCAATAAATCTGTAAACGGTGTTGTACAACAAACTTAAACAAAAATCAGGCAATCTGGAAAGCCTTAAATTTTAATTTTTTGCCATTTTGGTTCAAAAGCAGGAAAAATTTTCAATAGAACCTCACGCAGTTTGCTTGTGTCTACATTGGGTCCGCCGGAAAATACATCAACGATCTCATCACTTTTTGTATCCATAAAAACCCGGATCAAAAATGTATTTGGCCTGTCATTAAAGATCTGTTCCAACATAATAACAGACCCTGCAATGGCCTTTTTAGCCTCGATCTGATCGTCAGCCATCCTGTCCAGTCCCAACAGGTGGTAAGTGTACACTGCCCTTCTGTAATTGATAAAAACCGGTGAAAGCAGGTCGTCATTCAAACGGTAACGTGTATAATTTCCGTCGATCTGGTTCCAGCCTTTCGCTCCGCCCTGCTGGGCCTGATTCACTACAAGCTGTGCCTCCCTGAAATAGTTTTCCCCGCCCTGAAAAGCAAAGGAATCGGCATGATATCCCAGGATGGTATAGACATAAAATGTCAACAGGGAAACCAGATTGGATTCGTAATTGTTGCGGTTGTATTGCAGGGGTTGGTATTCCAGGTAGTTAAATGAAATATCGTTATCATTGAAGCTCAGCACGGGGGTCTTGTAAGCCGAATTATAAACCGGACGCGAAACCTGAAGCTGAAGTGTCCCTTTAAACTGCCCAGGTTCCGGATTTTCAAGTATATTGATGGTAAGCGAACATTCGATCTTCTCCTGATTCTGAAAGGCAATATTCGTCCATTTCGTTTTATTCATAAACTCAAAAATGGCATTTTCCATGGTTGTAAAGACCTGCCTGTTCGAGACACCGATTTCAGCCGCATTGATCTTCACTATACAATTCAGCTCTTGTCCCGATATAATGGATATAAAGAAAAAAAACAATATGAAAAATACCTTATTCATTTGTTTCTTTTAAGATCTCAATAAAAATATCTTTAGCAACAGCATCCTTATTTTTCAGTTCGAAATGAACAAGCTGCCCATTTTTATGAATAAGGGTTATTTTGTTTGTGTCTTTTCTGAACCCGGCGCCTTCATCTTTGAGGGAATTGAGTACCACCATATCCAGGTTTTTCCTTTTTAACTTGTCTTGTGCATTCACCAATTCATTGTCTGTTTCCAAGGCAAAGCCCACTAAAAACTGTTTCTCCTTGATCTTACCTGCCGAGGCCAGGATGTCCGGAGTCGGCTGCAGGGCAATGTTCATATTTCCTCCCGTTTTCTTGATCTTCTGCGGTGCCACCTCCATGGGTTTATAATCTGCAACAGCTGCCGCAAAAATGGCTATGTCCATTTGAGAAAAATGCTGATGAACAGCCTGGTACATCTCATCTGCACTGGTTACATCAATCCTGTGAATTCGGGAAGCAGTGGTTTTTAAAGCTGTTGGGCCCGTGATCAGCACAACTGAAGCACCCAAAATTGCAGCTTCTTCGGCGAGCGCAAAACCCATCTTCCCGGAAGAATAATTGCCTATAAACCTCACCGGATCAATGGCCTCGTAGGTAGGGCCTGCAGTGATCAGCACTTTTTTATTTCGGAGCGGTAATTGCGATAACAGGTCGTTTTCTATGAATGATACGATCTCCTCGGGTTCGGCCATACGTCCTTCACCTACCAAACCACTCGCAAGTTCACCATGACCGGGCGGAATAAAGATATTTCCGAATTGCTGTAATTTTTCGATGTTTTCCTGTGTAGCGGGATGCTGGTACATATCGAGGTCCATGGAGGGTGCAAAATACACAGGTGATTTTGCCGACAGATACACCGCAAGCAAAAGGTTGTCGCAGGTACCTTTAACCATTTTCGATAAGGTGTTCGCAGTTGCAGGTGCAATAACGATCAAATCGGCCCAAAGAGCCAGGTCAACATGGTTGTTCCATTCTTTTTCCCCTTCTTCAGTATAAAATGCGGAATAAACCGCATTTTTAGATAAGGTGGACAAGGTTAGCGGTGTTACAAATTCTTTGGAAGCCGGAGTCATCACTACGCGGACTTCCGCACCGGCCTTCACAAAATTCCGAACCAAAAACGCTGTTTTATAAGCAGCAATGCCGGCTGAGATGCCAAGTAAAATATGCTTACCTTTTAAAACAGACATTCAGATATTTTATTTTTCTACTTCAATTGGGTTTCGGTAATAGATATCTCCGTCTAACCATTCTTTTACGGCGATCAGGGTAGGTTTGGGTAATTTTTCATAAAACCTTGAAACCTCAATTTGTTCCTTGTTCTCAAAGACTTCCTCCAGACTGTCGTTATGTGTAGCAAACTCATCAAGCTTTTCCAACAGTTCCTGTTTTAATTCACTGTTTATCTGATCCGCTCTTTTTGCAATAATAGAGATCGCCTCATAAATATTGTTTGTCTGGGCTTCAACCTTTGTTTTATCAAAGGTTACGGTAGTTTCCGGAGCATTCGTTTTTTTATAATCCTTCATTCCTGTTTTATTTAAATTAACGTATTGATAAAATATATCAATGATATTAGATACTTGTTTGTAATTGAATTTTGTTGATCTCTTCCTGCGCCTTGGTCCTTTCTATTTCAATATTCTCCATCATCGGATTGAGTTCTTTAAGTCTTTCTGATTCCGGATAATTTTTCTGAAACTTCAGATAGGCCTGCCTTGCCTCTTCCAGTCGTTCACCTTTTTTAGTCAAAACGCTTTGCATTGCGAGCTCATAAGAAGACTTAAATTTGTAATACATCGCTTCCTCTCGGTATATAGAACCCAGATGTTCTTCATTGAAGATATCAAAAGCCTTCATAGCAGCAGTATAGTGCTCGGTATGGTAATACTGTTTTGCAATTTCAAAGTCTTTCTTTTCCAGTCTGCCCGTGAGTTCACTGTAAATTTGGTTCGCCATAGGAATTCTGGCTGATTCTGGGTAAGTGGCAATGAACCCTTCAAAAGCTTCCATCGCTTTTTTGGTATCCATCTGGTCTCTGCTGTATTTTGGTGCAGCCAGATAATAACTGTGAGCGCTGAGGTAGGCAGCTTCTTCAATTTTAGAACTGTTGGGATAATTGGCTATGAATTTCTCAAAATAGTAAGAAGATAGTTCATAATTACCGGTCTGGTAATAACTGTCCGCCATCATATACTGAATTCTTTCCAGCTGGGGCTTTCCACCATAAGGGCCCACCAGCTTTTCATACAAAGGAATACATTTTTTGTATTCCCCTTCTGCATAAAGCTTTTCGGCCAAATCATACCTTTCAGCATTTTTGCCTTTGTTCAGCACCTTGCTGTATTCACTACAGCCGGTCAAGGCAAACGCCATAAAAAAAATAAATACGAATTTCCTGATCATTTGCATGCGGCAAAAGTAAAACATATAAATGGATTATTAAAATAAAAATTCAAACCATCCACTTATCAAAAAAGAACTAAATGTATACTGTAAATGAGTTTGTTATGGTTTATTTGCTGCCTGTGTTATCAACTGCTTTATATCGTTGTCAAACAAATAAAATCCTCCCTTGTCATCCCCTATCAAATTTATTTTATCTAAAATATTTCTTGCCAGGGCCTCTTCCTCAATTTGTTCACTCACATACCACTGTAAAAAGTTATGTGAGGCATGGTCTTTTTCTGAAAGTGCAATTTCAACAAGATCATTTATTGATTGTGAAACCATAACTTCGTGATCAAAGAGGGTTTTAAACATTTCTTTAAAGGAACCAAAAGACAAAGGTGGTGCTGTCAGGGCTGATACCTGTGCGTGTCCTCCTCTTTCATTGACAAATTTCATCAGCTTGAGCATGTGAAATCTTTCTTCATCACTGTGTGCATACATGAAAGCAGCAACTCCCTCAAACCCCTGTTTTTCAGCCCAGGATGCCATAGACAGATAGATTTGTGAAGACTCAGCTTCAACTTGAATTTGCTTGTTTAACGCTTTTTCAATACTTGCTTTTAACATAATAATTATTTATAAATTTCTACAAAGTTACTAATTTTTTTCTGCAATTCAGGTGAAGCTTTTACCAATGGCAATCTTACAAATGGTTTGCAAATTCCCAAATGGTTCAGCATGGCTTTGATGCCCGCAGGATTACCTTCTTTAAAAATAAGCTGAATTCCGGGTAAAATATGATAAAATTTATCGAATGCCTTTCCTGTTTTCTGATCCAGACCCAGTCTGATCATTTCTGAAAAATCAGCAAGTGCCTGACCCATCACCGAAATAACACCGGCACCACCTGCCAGCACTAAAGGCAAGGCCAGTGAATCCTCACCGGATATGACCATAAAATCCCCGGGCTTGCCATGTAACAACATCAAAACCTGATCAAAGTTACCGGCAGCCTCCTTGATACCTGCTATATTCTCAAATTCGTTCGCCAGTCTGAATACAGTATCAGGATCCATATTGGTTCCGGTTCTGTAAGGTATATTGTACAGCAGTATGGGCAGGCGGCTCACTGCAGCCAGCGCTTTGAAATGCTGATAAATTCCTTCCTGGGTTGGTCTGTTGTAATAAGGGGAGACAGATAAAATAGCCTCAAATTTCTTCGCATCCACATGCTTTATCTGATGAACCAGACTTGCCGTATCATTGCCTCCCAATCCAAGTACCAGCGGCAACCTGTCTCTATTGGCTTTTATGATTCTCTCTACAACAAATTGCTGTTCCTCTTTTGTCAGTGTAGGCGTTTCAGCTGTGGTTCCAAGCAATACCAGGTATTCTACTTTGTTGCCGATCTGGAACTCGACCAGCCTGTCCAGCGCCTCGTAATCCACTTCCAAATTTTCTTTAAACGGCGTTACCAGGGCAACACCCGTCCCATAAAGCTTTTTCATGTTTATCGTTTAATTTTCTGTTCTTAATAATTATTTTATCAGACCTGTTGATTCCTGGAATGTATGCCGGACTTTCACGCAAATTTACCGGGCATTTATTCTCTCAGATATATTCGTTTTATTCTTATCCAATATTCATTACTTTTTAATAATTTTATTGAATCTGAGTATTTCCCAATTGACAAGCTTATGCAAGGCAAAACTGCGTTTACAAATCTAAATAATTTAATAAAAAATCTACTCATATTCATACTAATTGCAGGAAGTTTTAGTTCATGCAAAAAGGAGCAGATTCAAGTAAAAACAATCAGAAGCAAAACGCTGTCAGTTGACCAGTTTATTCAACCTGATACTACCATATTGAATTTTGTTTTACCCTACCAGCAGACCCTGGATAAAGAGATCAATGAAGTCCTCAGCTATGCCCCGGAAGTACTTACCCGGGAAGATGGAAAAATGCAGAGTTCGATAGGAAATATCTACGCCGACCTTTGTATGGAAAGAGCAAATCCCGAGTTCAAAAAATTAACCGGCAAATCCATCGACCTCGCGTTGTTTAACTTTGGCGGAATAAGGCAGTCTATCCCCAAAGGAGATATAAAAGTAATTGACGTATTTCAGCTGATGCCTTTTGAAAACATGCTGGTTGTTGCAGAATTGTCCGGGGAACAGATGGAAGCCCTTTTTCAATATTTCGAAAAAGAGAATTCTGCACACCCGATGAGCGGCGCACAGCTCACTTTTTCTCAAGACACAATCTCAAAAATTCTGGTTCAGAACAAACCTTTTGATAAAAAGAAAAACTATTTTGTGCTGACAAGCGATTACTTACAAAAAGGTGGAGACCAAATGGATTTTTTTAATAATCCTTTGAAGTTATATGCCCTGAACTACAAGATCAGGGATGCCATCATCGATTATCTAAAAGAAATCGATACGCTAAAAGCTACAACCGATAACAGAATAATCATTCAATGAGATGCACAGACGCGAATTTATAAAAAATGCTTCCATAACAGGACTCCTTGCAGGTACCGGTGGACTGGCTTTGGCCGGTTGCACAGAAAAGAAGCCCGGGCAGATTACCATACTGCATACGAATGATGTGCACAGCCATGTGCTTCCTTTTGCCGAAAACCATCCGGAATACGCAAATTTGGGTGGTGTTGCGAGAAGGGCTAAACTGATTGAATCCATCAGGACAGAAAATAAGAATACCCTGCTTTTCGATGCAGGGGATATTTTTCAGGGAACACCTTATTTCAACTATTTTGGGGGTGAAGTAGAATTTAAATTGATGAGCATGCTGGGCTATGACGCAGCAACCATCGGGAATCACGATTTTGACAACGGCATCGAGGGCTTGGATCTGCAATTGCCGCATGCCAAATTTGATTTTCTCATTTCAAATTACGACCTGAGCAATACTATCCTCAACGGAAAGACCAAAAAATACAGGATCTTTGATGTGGATGGAGTAAAGATCGGGGTATTCGGTCTGGGCATTGCTTTGGACGGATTGGTTTCGGCTAATTTGTTTAAGGAAACCAAATACCTTGACCCTGTGGAAATATCTCAGGAAATGACAAACATCCTGAAACAACAGGAAAAATGTGATCTTGTTATTTGTTTGTCGCATCTGGGCTATTATTATAAATCCGATCCCGAAAAAATCTGCGACCTGAATCTGGCAAAGAAGACCAGGGATATAGATCTGATTGTCGGCGGTCATACCCATACGTTTCTGCCAAAACCTACCCTTGTAAAAAACCTGGATAACGTGAATATACTGGTAAATCAGGTTGGAAAATGGGGGCTAAATGTTGGCAGGATCGATTTCTTTTTTGACAATGCCAAAAATATAAGTAGTTCCGGAAAGCAAATACTTTTATCCTGAAAATCATGTCTTCAAGTTATAAAGCGTCTCTCGATGTGCCTGCAAAAATAATAACTGGTCTAATACTCCTGATGTGTTTATTTTTTGCTATAATGGGAGTGATCACGGCTGCATTGATTCTGTTTGTAACGATTGCATTGTGTTATATCCTGCACCCTACAGCCTATACTTTAAATAAAGATGTATTGATTATACAAAGACCGGTTAAACCAGTGGTCATTTATAGAAATGAAATTTCAAATATTGAACTATTGGATGAAAAACAGTTAAAATGGACCATCAGGACATTTGGCGTAGGTGGGTTGTTCGGTTACTTCGGATACTTTTACAACCGCGAGATAGGCAGTATGCTATGGTATACCAGCCATCAAAAAAACCGAATTTTGATTACCAAGAAAAATGAAGAAAAGGTAGTTATCAGTCCAGATGATCCCTCGCTATTTGACTCCTTAAAATGGCGGGATCAGTCCCGGTTTAGTGCTGAGGAATGATTAAAATCCGTATCGTCCTTCTTTTCAAAATATTTCATTCGCATTTTTTTATCGAAACAAGGCGGTAATTCCGGCAATTTTAAAATCATCTTCAGTCATTTCTTTTCCCATCCCATCCAGGTTACGGACCTCCTTTTCTATTCTGGAAGTAAAATGCAGGTTTTGTATGCCGGTTGCAGCTAACTGCAATGCATTTGACGGATTTACACCTCCGCCTGCCATGATCTGAATGCGATCACCAAACTGATGCTGCATCAATTGTATATTCAGCAAGCCCTCGGTTACATTTTGTTTCATTCCCGACGTGAGCAGCCTGTCAAAGCCCATTTCGATCAATTTTGAAATTCCGGCCTCCATACCTTCGATCAGATCAAAGGCGCGATGAAAAGTGACTTCCAAACCGTATTCCTTTGCCCTTTTTAATAGTATAAGATTCTCATTTGCAACATGAAATGATGTGTCCAGAACGCCAAAGACCACCCCTCTGGCACCTGCGCCTGCCGCTTTTTCTATATCTCCTACCATCAATCCCAGTTCAGTTTGGGTATATACAAAACCTCCCTCTCTGGACCGGATCATAGCGTGAACCTCTGCTCCGCCCTCTTGTACACAACGTTCTATCAGCGAAATACCCGGCGTTAATCCACCCACGGAAAGAGCCGAACAAAGTTCAATTCTCTTCGCCTTATATCTTGCGGCCAAAATGGCGCCATCAACAGAATCTGTGCACAACTCAAAATTCATGTCATTGATTTTCTTTTCTGAAATAAGGTGCATCAATCATTCTGTTCTCGTCCTTGGATCGCAATGCATAATTAAACCCTTCATAAACCGCATAAGCGCCCGTCTCACCATTTTTGTTCATGGCAAGAAATCCCACCTGTATCTGGTCTATATTCTTATTCATTTTGATTATCCTTTGCACCGCCTCTTTACAAGCCTCCTGAGGTGTGCGTCCATTTCGCATCAATTCAACCACGATAGCACTTCCGGCAATTTTTATGACTGCTTCTCCTACTCCCGTAGCACAAGCGGCCCCAACTTCATTGTCCAAAAACAGGCCGGCGCCAATGATGGGAGAGTCACCTACCCTGCCGTGCATTTTAAAGGCCATGCCGCTGGTCGTGCAGGAACCCGCCAGATTACCCTGGTGGTCCATTGCCAGCATGCCTATGGTATCATGGTTTTCACGGTTGATCACCGGTTCGTATTTTGAAGTCTTGAGCCATTCCTTATATGCTTCCACCGAGGCAGGCGTCAGCAGATCTTTTTCTTTAAATCCCTGTTCCAAAGCAAAGGCTTTTGCTCCCTCGCCAACCAAAATAACATGGGGGGTTTTTTCCATAACTTTCCTGGCTACCGAGATCGGATTTTCTATATCCTGCAAAAACGCCACTGCGCCGCAATTTCCATGGTGGTCCATGATACAGGCATCTAGAGTCACTATGCCGTCTCTGTCTGGCAAGCCACCATAACCAACACTGGTAAGTTCAGGATCAGATTCAACGAGACGAACACCCTGCTCTACAGCATCGAGGGCCGTTCCTGAAGCTGCCAAAACTTTCCAGGCACCGGTATTTGCAAGCATACCGTGGTCCCAGGTTGAAATCACCAGGGGATACTTTTTTTCTTTGACAAGGTCCCTGGTTTGAACAGGCTCCGGAATACCGGCTAAAGAAGTATTGGTAATAATGGCAGCACCACCTAGGGCCGATAACTGAATGAATTTTCTTCTGGTTTTCATGGAAGGTTATAATTGGTTAATAAACACCCATAGATTTTCAAATACAGCGGGATGATTATGGGTGTTACCTGCCGGAATACCAGCCGCTGCCCTGACAGATTAGCGGTTAAAATACCTGAAAAAATCTTTTTAAATAAGAAATCAAAAACTTACACTTTCTTCATCTGCTCTTTCACCATTTTGACCTGGTCTTTGAGCATACCGTGTTTGTCAAGACGTTTGGCTTCATTCAAATAATTTGCAGCCTCTCTCTTTCTTCTTTTGGTCAGATAAATACCGGCAAGCTGTAAATTCGCCATAGCCTTGTCATGATCCATGCTCATATCAAGCTCGAGTGCTTTCTTAAAAAATTTCTCAGCCTGGGTGAGGTTGGTTTGTGAAACCATGATCCCTCTTAAAAAATTATAATATCCCTGCTGCTTTTTGACCAGTGCAGCGGGCGGATTTTTGATCAGGTCCAAAGCTTTCGTGGCCCCGGGAAAATCCTGCTTTCTCAATTTCCAGAAGGCCAGTAAAAGGATCTCGTTCTTGAAATAGAAAAAAACAAAGATACCGGCCAGAAAGATGATCATAATTCCATTCCAGATATGGCCCTGGGCAAATTCATATATAGACCAGATGAAAACCAGGACGGCTATGATTAACTTGATATTTTTATTGAACATTGCTAAAATTTATTTATGAAACGCAAATTTACACCTTTTAAAAAAAAGACTGTCATTTTTTGAGTCTTTTGTATGAAGGTTCGGGAAAAGTACAAATTAAGATTAAGCAACAGAATCTGAATAAACAAAATATTGAACTACTAATTTTTTGCGAATAATCAATATCAACAGGGTAATTTAGCAGTCATTTTTATCAATATTAAATAAAAAAACATAATTTTGTTGTGTATTAATAAAATATGAACTTCATCTCTTATTTGAATTGCGATCCCTATATGCTCATCAAATGTCCGGAGCATTAATTATTTTATTAGTCTGAAAAATCTATTCTTTTTAACATTTCATACAACGACATGGAATTACCCTACGCAGAACCCTACAAATGTAAAATGGTGGAGATGATCCGGCAATCAACCCGCGAACAAAGGTTACAATGGATCAAAGAGGCCGATTACAATCTTTTCAACCTGACTTCAGAAAAAGTCTAT
>JBFYPZ010000030.1:0-18942 GCA_041303035.1 Flavobacteriaceae bacterium | reverse complement strand
CTCATTTCCGGTCTTATCCTGAAAAAAGAACAAAAAACCTATTGAGTTTCTGACTGAATTCTTAAAAAGCAAAAATATTTAAGTTCATAAAGGCTGTCTGAAAAGGCAGCCTTTATTTTTTAGAAATAGTACTCTGTTATGCGTCCTTGAACCTTCAGGGGTAAATCAAGGTGTGTATTCCATTTTTTTCTTTCTGATTATTAAAAACCACAATTTTCAGAAAATAAGCCGGAAAGATACCCTGAATAACGAGATCGAATTTTATATTTGTAAATGAATTTCTAATAAACAGGCCTTTCATGGACATATCCGTTGTCATACCTTTACTTAACGAAGAAGAATCATTACAGGAATTACACGACTGGATTGTAAAAGTGATGCAGTCCAATCATTTTTCATACGAAATACTTTTTGTTGATGACGGAAGTACGGACAGCTCATGGCAGGTCATCGAGGACTTGGCTCAAAAAAACGCACATGTAAAGGGACTTAAATTTCACCGGAATTACGGAAAATCCCAGGCGCTCAACGTTGGGTTTAAAAAATCCAAAGGAGATGTGGTAATCACCATGGACGCAGACCTGCAGGATAGTCCGGATGAAATTCCAGAATTGTTCGACCTGGTCAAAAATCAACATTACGACCTCATCTCGGGATGGAAAAAAAAGCGCTATGATTCTGCGATCAGGAAAAATCTGCCTTCCAAACTGTTCAATGCTGCAGCCCGCAAAACATCCGGACTGAGTCTGCACGACTTCAATTGCGGACTGAAAGCCTACCGGTCTGAGGTAGTCAAAAACATCGATGTGTCAGGAGAAATGCACCGGTACATTCCCGTACTCGCAAAAAATGCCGGTTTTTCCAGAATTGAAGAAAAGGTCGTGCAACATCAGGCAAGAAAATACGGAACCACAAAATTTGGCATGAGCAGGTTTATCAATGGATTTTTGGACCTGCTCACCATCAGCTTTCTCACAAAATTCGGAAAAAGGCCCATGCACCTGTTCGGTTTACTCGGTACAGCCCTTTTTATCATCGGATTTTTAGCTTCTGCCTATATCGGTATATCGAAGCTGGTAAAATTGTACCTGCACGAGCCGGCCATTCTGGTTACTGATAATCCCTGGTTTTATATCGCATTGACCTCTATGATCATTGGCTTTCAGATGTTTTTGGCAGGATTTCTGGCAGAGCTGATCCTGCGCACAAAAATCAAGGAAAAACGATACAAAATCAGCAAACAAATAAATTTTTAAAATTATCTTTGTGTAAATTCCAATCACATGAACCCAACGGAAATTCTTAAAAAAGCGCAGGAATGGCTCAAAAGCCCTTTTGACGAAAAAACAAAAGAAGAAGTTAAGCAAGTCATCGAAAATGATCCCAAAGAACTGGCAGATCGATTCTATAAAGATCTTGAGTTTGGTACCGGAGGCATGCGCGGTGTGATGGGAGCAGGAACAAACCGAATCAATAAATATACCCTGGGTAAAAGTACACAGGGCTTGTCAAATTATTTAATAAGTGCCTTTCCGGGAAAAAAACTGAAGGTGGTCATAGCCTATGATTGCAGAAACAACAGCCAGCTGTTTGCAAAAGAGGTTGCAAAGGTGTTTTCGGCGAATGACATTCAGGTTTATTTGTTTGAGGAACTCAGACCAACCCCGGAACTCTCTTTTGCAGTAAGAGAACTGCGCTGCGATGCAGGCATCGTGCTGACCGCTTCCCATAATCCGCCGGAATACAACGGTTACAAGGTTTATTTCAATGATGGCGGGCAGATTGTTCCACCACAGGATGATGCTATTGTGGATGAGATCAACAAGGTGAAATTTGATAAGATCCGTTTCGATGCAAAAGAGGATCTGATACAGGTTATCGGTGAAGCCATCGACAACAAATTTATTGAGGCTGCGGTAAAAAATGCAACTTTTCCGGATACGAAAGGAAGGAAGCAGCTAAAAATAGTTTTTACCTCCCTGCACGGCACTTCCATCACCATCATGCCCAAGGCATTTGAAAAAGCCGGTTTTACTGATGTACACATCGTTGAAGAGCAAAGGGTACCCGATGGCAATTTCCCTACAGTAAAATCTCCCAATCCGGAAGAACCTGCCGCCCTGAAAATGGCCACCGATCTGGCCAATAAAATTGGTGCTGACATCCTGATTGGTACAGATCCGGATTGCGACCGTTTGGGTATTGCCGTTCGCAATAATAACAACGAAATGGTTCTGCTCAACGGCAACCAGACCTTTTCCGTATTGATCGAATTTTTGATCAAGAAATGGAAGGAACAGAACAGAATAAACGGAAAACAGTTCATCGGCTCCACCATTGTTACCTCACAGCTGGTGAACAGGATAGGCACACATTACGGCGTGAATACCAAACTGGGTTTAACCGGTTTTAAATGGATCGCCAAAATGATCCGCGATGCTGAAGGAAAAGAAGAATTCATAGGTGGCGGCGAAGAAAGTTTTGGCATGATGGTTGGCGATTTTGTAAGGGATAAAGACGCCATTTCTGCCACCCTGCTCGCCTGTGAAATTGCCGCAGACGCAAAAAGCAAAGGAAGCTCTGTTTATGATGGCCTGCTTGACATTTACACAAAACTCGGCTTGTACAGGGAACATTTAATTTCTGTCGTTAAAAAAGGCATGGAAGGTGCTCAGGAGATCAAACAAATGATGGTAGACCTCAGACAAAACCCGCTCACCGAGATCGATGGCGAAAAAGTGCTGTATTTAAATGACTACGAATCATCCGTTTCGAGGAATCTGATCAAAAAAACCAAAGAAAAAATAGACCTGCCAAAATCGGATGTGCTTATTTACGAGACCGAAAACGGCACACGAATTGCGGCCAGGCCAAGTGGTACGGAACCGAAGATCAAATTCTATATCAGTGTGAACAGTCCGCTGCAAAGCAAGTCAGCTCTTGTGCAGACAGAAGAAAAGTTGAACAAAAAAATTGAGAGAATCGTCAAAGAGCTATCTTTGTAAACTTTGAAGAGATCTTCCCTTTGGTTTTAAGTTTACAGAATGAATTATTTTCTACAAATACTGCGTTTCGCCAAGCCTTATACAAAATATGCCTGGCTGAATGTATTTTTTAATCTGTGCTATGCTGTTTTCAATGTACTATCCGTGCTTGCCTTTATCCCGGTACTGGGAATTCTGTTCGGAAATGAAGACAAGATAACCGAAAAACCACGATTCTCGGGCGTTGACGGGGTGTATGATTACGTGCAGAACAGCCTGAACTATTATGTTTCCGAAATAATCAATACCAGTGGCATTGAAAAGGCCCTGCTCTTTATTTGTTTGGTGAGTTTTTCTCTGTTTTTTTTCAAAAACCTTTTTCGATATCTTGCAGAATATGTGCTGGCCTATTTTAACAGTGGGGTGGTTAAAGATCTGCGCGATGCCATGTACAAAAAAATACTGGAGCTGCCCGTGGCCTATTTCTCTGAAAAGAAAAAGGGCGACACCATAGCCCGCATGACCAGCGATGTTCAGGAAATTGAAAATTCCTTTTTAAATTCACTGGAAGCCATTGTAAGAGAGCCTGTTACCATTATTTTTACACTGATATCCATGTTCGCGATCAGCGTAAAACTGACCTTATTCGCTTTTATATTATTGCCTGTTTCAGGGATTATCATCTCTTTCGTAAGTAAAAAGCTTAAAGCCAAATCTTTAAAAGCACAACAGGAAACAGGGCATTTTCTGGCCTTTATTGAAGAAACACTCACAGGTTTAAAGGTGATCAAAAGCTTTACAGCAGAGAACAAAATGCAGCAAAAATTTGAAGCCTCCACCTCGCGTTTTAAAAAACTGATGATCAGTGTTTTTCAGCGCAAAAGCCTGGCCTCACCCATGAGTGAATTCCTGGGTGCCGCTACCATTATTGCCATTTTATGGTTTGGCGGCAGGCTCGTGATCCAGGGTGATGAAGGCATGAAACCGCAGGAGTTTCTCGGTTATATCGGACTGTTCTACCTGATCCTGAATCCGGCCAAAACCATTTCAAAAGCATTCTTCAGCGTACAAAAGGGTAACGCTTCTGCCGAAAGGATCATGGAAATTTTAAATACCAAAAACGACATACAGGACAAAAAGGATGCCATCGTAAAAATGACTTTTGAGGAGAGCATTGAGCTGAAGCATGTTTCGTTCAAGTACAAGGATGATTATGTGCTGGAAAATTTTTCCCTGGTCATCCCAAAAGGCCATACAGTCGCACTGGTCGGGCAATCCGGAAGCGGTAAATCTACCATAGCCAACCTGATTCCCCGCTTTTACGATGTGAATGAGGGAGAAATACTTCTGGATGGTATCAACATAAAGGACCTGACCAAAGAATCGCTGAGAGACCTCATCGGCCTGGTCACCCAGGAATCTATTTTATTCCACGACACGGTTAATAACAATATACAGCTGGGTGTTGAGTCGGCTTCCATGGAACAGGTGATACAGTCGGCAAAAATTGCCAATGCCCATGAGTTTATCATCGACCTGCCAAAAAAATACGATACCAATATCGGCGACAGCGGAAATACACTTTCCGGCGGACAAAGACAAAGGCTTTCCATCGCCAGGGCTGTTCTGAAAAATCCACCGATCATGATTTTGGATGAAGCTACATCGGCTTTGGACACAGAATCAGAACAACTCGTGCAGTCGGCTTTGGAAAATATGATGAAAAACAGAACCTCCGTGGTAATCGCGCACAGGCTTTCTACCGTTCAAAAAGCGGATCTCATAGTCGTTATGCAAAAAGGAAAGATCGTAGAACAGGGCAAACACCAGGAACTGTTAAACAAAAAAGGCGTGTATTACAATCTCGTAAATATGCAATCCTTACAATAAATGAATTTAAAATAAACCGATGGATATTATAAAAAGTCTGGAATGGCGGTATGCCTGCAAGAAATTCGATGAGACAAAAAAAATAAGTAGTAAGCAACTGGATATACTCAAAAAAGCGTTTAACCTCACCCCAACATCCTTCGGTCTCCAACCCGTAAAAATGCTTGTTATAACAGATCAGGAAGTCAAACAAAAAATATTCAAATATTCCTATTTTCAACAGCAGGTTAGCACCTGTTCTCATTTATTGGTCTTGTGCATTGATACAGTGACGGATGACGAAGCCATCGACGCCTATTTTGATCTGGAGAAAAAGACCCGAGGCACTTCCGAAGATATTGTTGCAAAATTCAGGGGGCAATTAAAAACCATGTACAGGAATAAAAGCCAGGCTGAAATTGAGCAATCAGCTATCTATCAGACCTATATCATTTTGGGTAATCTGATGACCGTATGTGCAATGGAAGGAATTGACAATTGTCCCATGGAAGGTTTTGTCCCTGAAAAAGTTGATGAACTTCTTGGTTTGGCTGAGAAAAAACTCAAATCAGTACTGATGCTTCCTGTTGGTTTCAGGGCTCCGGATGATTTTATGCAGACGATGAAAAAGGTGAGAAAACCGCTGGATGAGATCGTTTTCGACTACCCGGGATAGACCGAATAATATGGGCCTGCCTGTAATCCAGGACAAGGAATCAGAAATTTAAATTGTTTTTAACTAACTTTAAGTACATAATTAATAATAAGCCATGTCACAAGCACTCAGCCAACTCGAACCCAAACAGATCTGGAAGAATTTTTCAAAATTAAATGCCATACCCCGCGGTTCAAAAAAAGAAGAAAAGGTGGTTGCCTTTATGGTGGAATTCGGCAAATCGCTCGGCCTGGAAACCCGGGTCGACGGAGTAAAAAATGTGCTGATCAAAAAACCGGCTACTCCAAAAATGCAGAACCGTAAAACTGTGGTATTGCAATCGCATCTGGATATGGTTCACCAGAAAAATAATGCCACTGTTTTTGATTTTGACAAACAGGGCATTGATATGTATGTTGACGGTGATTGGGTTAAAGCCAGAGGCACAACCCTCGGGGCAGATAACGGTCTTGGCGTAGCTGCGATCATGAGTGTACTGGAGAGTAAAGATATAGAGCATCCCGCCCTCGAGGCTTTGTTTACCATAGACGAGGAGACAGGTATGTCAGGTGCCAAAGGACTGCAGGCAGGCTTTTTAAGCGGAGAAATCCTGCTCAATCTGGATACAGAGGAAGATGACGAAATTGACATAGGCTGTGCAGGCGGACTGGATGTAACGGCCAGTAAAATGTATGCCGAAAAGGATGTTCCTAAAGACTCCATCGCATATCAGATCAGTCTGAAGGGACTGCGTGGCGGACATTCAGGCATGGATATACACCGCGGTTTTGGGAATGCCAACAAGATCATGAATGAAATTTTATTACGGGGTAAAGACCTGATATCTGTTTCTTCTATCCATGGTGGCAGCTTGCGCAATGCCATTCCAAGGGAAAGCGTTGCCGTCATTACCTTTGATAAAAAGCATGAAGCACAGATCAGGAAGAACTTCGAGGAATTTTTCAATACGATAAAAACAGATTTCAAAAACACTGAACCAATAATGGAACTCCAGCTTGAACAGGTAAAAACCCCTGCCAGGGCCATGGACACCGAAGCGCAGAAACTTTTTCTGGAAGCGATCAAAAAAGCCCATAACGGAGTGTATAAAATGAGTGAAGAAATGCCGGACCTGGTGGAAGCCTCCAACAATATTGCCAAGGTGAATATACTGGATGGCAAGATCATGATCGAATGTCTCACCAGGTCATCAGTTGAAAAAACAAAGGCCGAAGTTGCGGAACAACTAAAAACAACCTTTGACGGCAAAGGATTTAAAACCGTGTTTTCAGGTGATTATCCCGGCTGGAAACCAAATCCGGATTCGCCTATCCTGGCTGTGCTGACTGAATTATATACTTCGGTCTTCAACACCAAACCCAAAGTTGTTGCCTGTCACGCCGGTCTCGAATGCGGTATCCTGGGAACCAATTACCCCGGTATGGATATGATCTCATTCGGGCCAACCATTCATGGTGCCCATTCACCTGATGAAAAAGCCAACATCCCTTCTGCACAAAAATTCTGGAAGTTTTTGCTGGAAATCCTGCAGCATATACCTCAGAAATAAGCTCTGATTACAGCAGTACTGAAGTTTTATGAATTATTTATAAAATATCTTTTTGTAAAGAAGCGTTTTAGCATAATATTTGCTACCTGAAAGAAAAACTGTTTCTTTTTATGAAGAAAGGACTGCTATTTATATTTTTTTTATCGCTATTCGGGTTTGGATTTGCTCAGATGGATCAGGGAAAATCAATCCAACTGCAGGGACTGAACTTTCAGGTTGATCCAACACAGCAGGAGGTGCAGATAGACAATCCCTTTGATGTGAAAATTCCGCAAAACCTCAACTTCAGCCCGGATTACAACCCGAGTTTTGACCCCAATAAAACAGAATTTGACTTTTTAAAAACGAAAAAGAAACAGCCAAGCTTTTTATCTCAGAATACCCGGAACGACAGCGACATATTAAAACCCCAATACTACAACGGTAAGGACGTAACCAATGCGCGCTTGGTCACCAGCCAGGAATTGGGCAGATTATCGACAAACTCTGACAAAATACGCATAGAATGCAGGGATCACAGTTATGTTGACGGCGACCGCGTGCGGGTTTATCTCAACGAAAAGGTAGTCTATAGAAATATCGGGCTCCAGGGAAATTACTTCATCATCAATATTGAATTGGAAGAAGGTTTTAACCGCATCGATATAGAAGCGCTCAATCAGGGAAGTTCGGGGCCGAACACGGCAGAATTTCTGGTTTTCGACAAACAGGGCTACAAGATCGCAGACAAAGAATGGAATATGGAAACCAACCAGATCGCCACTTTGGTAGTGATCAGGGATTAGGCTTTGACTATTCCTGATTTTCGATTGATCGCTTTTTAATTTAAACTCCCTTTCTTACCAGAGCACTTTACCAAAGTATCGGCTGCCTGCCATG
This sequence comes from Flavobacteriaceae bacterium, assembly GCA_041303035.1. Taxonomy (GTDB): domain Bacteria; phylum Bacteroidota; class Bacteroidia; order Flavobacteriales; family Flavobacteriaceae; genus Namhaeicola. The sequence continues at coordinate 10,985 of JBFYPZ010000030.1, read as the reverse complement.
CTGCCTTAAATAAGCATTCGTCTTGCTGAAATGTCCGTTGCCAAACCACAAGCCCCTGTTCGCACTTAAAGGTGACGGATGCCCGGTAGTCAGCACCAAATGCTTCTTCCCGTCGATCCGGCTTCCTTTATTCTTTGCATAACCTCCCCAGAGTAAAAATACGAGTTGTTCCTTGTGCAGGGATAATTGTTCAATGACCGCATCAGTAAAGATCTCCCATCCTTTGTTCTGGTGAGAGCCCGCCTGACCGGCACGCACCGTCAAAGTGGCATTGAGCAGCAATATCCCCTGTCCGGCCCAGGGCATCAGGTCACCGCTCTTTGGAATTGGCTTTCCGGTATCTGTTTCTACTTCTTTAAATATATTTACTAAGGATGGTGGCTGTGGTATCCCTTCATGGACAGAAAAGCAGAGCCCGTTTGCCTGGCCCGGTCCGTGGTAAGGATCCTGGCCGATGATGACCACCTTTACTGCCTCAAAGGGACAGGCATTGAAGGCTGCAAATATTTCTGCGGCCGGTGGGTAACAGGTGTGGCTTTTGTATTCTGAGCGCACAAAATTCGTGAGATCTTTAAAATAATCCTTCTCAAATTCTGCAGTAAGAACTGCTTTCCAGCCGGCTTCTATTTTTACATCCATGATACAAGTTCTTTGAAACAAGTCCTTCCAACAACGAACGACTTATTTCTTTATTTTTGCTGTTACAAAACTACAATTTTGATCAGCAAAATAACACAAAATACGCTTAAAGACCTTGAATTTGACCGGGTTTTGGATCAGATCGCAGCCTACAGCATTTCCGGCCCCGGCAAAGCGGCTGTTTTGGATCTAAAACCCATTACGCATGAAAAATTATTGATCAACCGCTTATATGAGGTGAATGAATACCTTTCTTCTTATCAAAACAACAACCGCATACCCAACCACTATTTTGAAGAGATCAATAAAGAACTGAACTACCTGCAGATCGCAGGAAGTTATCTGGAAGGCGCCTCCTTTTTAAAATTGAGCGCTATGGCCAATACAGTGCTTGGGCTTTTGAAATTCTTTGAAAAATTCAATTTTTTATATCCTACCCTTCAGTCCGATATCAGCAAACTCACCTATCACCCGGCGCTCGTGCAACAGATAGAAAGGCTGATCACGCCTTTTGGAGAGGTCAGGGACGATGCCTCGCCTGATCTGCTCAGGATCCGCAAGGAAATTCAGGCTGTCAGAGGAAAGATCGGAGGCAGTTTTAACACTGCCCTCGCCACCTATATCTCTTCAGGATTCCTCGATGAGATCAAGGAAACGGTGGTAGACAACCAGCGGGTCCTGGCAGTTTCTGCCATGCACCGCAAAAAAGTGAACGGGGCTATTTTGGGAAGCTCTAAAACAGGGAGTATCGTGTATATTGCTCCGGAATCGACTTTGCAGTTCAACAGAGAACTGCAAAATCTGCAATATGACGAGCAGGAAGAAGTCATCAGGATACTTAAAAAACTAACAGATGAAACCCGGCCTTATCTGGCTGTACTGACCAATTACCAGGATTATCTGGTAGCTCTGGATCTGATAGGCGCCAAAGCCGCTTATGCCAGGGAGATCAATGCCTGTCTGCCGCCTGTTTCCAGGGATAAGGTAATCAGATTAAGAGAAGCCTATCACCCCATTTTACTGCTGGAAAACAGGAAGAAAAACCAAAAGACCATTGCGCAGGATATCGAACTGAAGCAGGATCACCGGATCATTGTAATTTCAGGTCCGAATGCCGGAGGTAAGAGCATCACCTTAAAAACGGTTGGACTCTTGCAGACCATGCTCCAAAGCGGCATACTGATCCCTGTACACGAAAAAAGCGAAGTGTCCTTTTTCAAAACCATACTAACCGATATCGGTGATAACCAGTCTATAGAAAACCACCTGAGCACCTACAGTTACCGCTTGAAGAATATGCGTAATTTTTTGCAAAAATGCGATGAGCATACCCTCTTTCTGATCGATGAATTTGGAACGGGAAGCGACCCCGAACTCGGCGGGGCGCTGGCAGAAGTGTTTCTGGAAGAGTTCTACGAAAAAGGATCTTTTGGGATCATTACCACCCATTATGCCAACTTAAAAGTACTGGCCGATGAACTTCCTGAAGCTGTCAATGCCAATATGCAGTTCGATTACCAAACTTTGGAACCCTTGTACAAACTGGTAACAGGACAGGCAGGGAGTTCCTTTACCTTTGAAGTTGCCCAAAAGAACGGTATTCCTTTCAGGCTTATCAACAGGGCGAAAAAAAAGGTGGAAAGGGAAAAAATTCGTCTGGACAAGACCATCGCCAAACTGCAAACAGAAAGAAGTAATTTACAGAATACCTCCCACCGCCTGGAAAAAGAAAGGGCCCTGGCAGAAGAAACCACGCAAAAATTAATTGAAAAACAGCAAAAGATACAGGACAAGATCAACAGCTATCAGGAACTCTATGACAACAACCAAAAGATGTTGTTTTATGGAAGAACCATGAATCAGATCCTGCATAAATTTTTTCAAAACAACAACAAGAAAGAACTAAATGAGCAAATCCAGAAATGGATCGCCACGGAACATTCCAAATATCTGAAAACACAAGAGGAAAAAAAGCAAAAGCAGCTGCAAAACGCAAGTGTCCAACCGGAAAAACCCATTTCGAAAAGAGAACGCAAGCTCCTGAATGAGCAGATCAGGCAGACAGAAAAAAAGGAGAAGGAAGTACTCGAAAAAGCGGAAAAAGAGATTTTACATGAGGTGATCAGGGTAAGAACAGAAAAAAAGGAAAAAGAAAAAAAGATAGCACGAACCAAAGAGGATTACCAGTTCAAGGTCAATGACCGCGTGCGTTTGATCGACGGATCTGCCAAGGGAACCATAGAAAAAATAGAAAAAAATACGGCCACCATCAATTACGGGATCTTTACCGCCAAAACAAAACTCGACCAGCTGGAACTGGTTGAAGGAACAAAAAATTGAATCAGAGAGCCGTCTATTCCCCTGCTCTTAATATTCAACTATTTCCTTTCTGCCCCTTCCCGGGTTTGGCAATTCTAACATATCACCAATTATTTTGTTGTACCGGTCCGGGTAAAAATCATATTTTCCATCTCCCGGATAAAAGGTCATTTCACCAAAAATGATCTGCTGATCTACCAGATAAAAATCAGGTCTTGCAAGCGGAAAGCGATCTGCCAAAACCTCGGCCAGCTCCCACATTTTGCTGTATAAGGCAGGTTTTTCAATAGGTCCCGAAAACGGTTCTCTGTTCCTGGTATTGAATTCCTGCAATTCAAATTCCCTGTTGAAATTGGCCTGTACTTCTCTCCCGTTCAAATCCATTATAACCTGAGCATAAACTCCTTTGCCGTTCATACAGACAAACTTATAATCAGTTAAAAACCTTTTACCCTCTTCAACGAGTAGTTTTTCAATGACTATCCCGGGTCTGATGTTTTTATAAGCCCATTCAAATCCTACCTTCTTGTAATGGTCATATTTCAACCAGTCTCTCAGTATCTTTTTGGTACTTTTTATATCCAAACCGGCTTTGTCACGTACGATCAGATTCTTTCTGCAGCCATGGGTAGCCTTGATGATAAACTGATCGGGCAAGGTCTCAAAATCAATTTCTTCAACACGGCGGTAAATGCCATAAAGTTCATTCAGATATGCCGGGCCGATTTTTTCACTAACATAGGATCTGACCGCATATTTATCGGCCAGTTGCGTCAATATCGGCGGATGGTAATAAAGCTTCAGCCAATTCTTTTTTTCGTTGATCTCAACCGGATTTTCCAGATTTAATTTTTTACCCGTGTAGGCTCCATGTCTAAATTTCAATAACATGGATACAGGCAAAAACCTGAAGTTCTTTAAGATCCTGTACAATTTTTTCCTGTTCTCAGAAATCTTCATAAGTGCATGATTTCTTTACCTGTTACCCGGATATTATTGAGATCATTTCGGAAAGCAGCAAACGGCTATTCAACATACCTCTCCATCTCCCGGTCGTAAAAACTTCCGGCCTGCTCGATCAGATCGGCAACCTCATTCGCCAGCTCAGTCTCCTCGCCTTCCAGATCATCGAACCATTCAACTTCATCATTCACCAGATTGATGATAAATCTGGGATAATCGGTATGGATAACAAAAATATCATCCGGACAATCGGTATTGTCGCCCAATAAGAATTTAGGTAGGGTCATTTCTTTTTTATACAAAGGTAATCATTCAGCACAATTACGGAAAGCCATGCCGCCCATTCTATGTAAAATTTGCGAGCACTTCATTAACAAACAATTTATCGTGAAAAAAATGTAATTTTAACCCACATATCCGTCAAACAATGCCAAAAAGAACAATTTTTTCCATGCTCGACACAGCGGTTGAGCGCTATGCCCATAAACCCTACCTGCACCAAAAGTCTGATGCAGGATGGCAGCTAACCAGTTTTGAAGAGGCCAGAGAAAAAGTTATGCAGCTTACCAGTGCCCTGGTTGATCTCAAAATTCAGTACGAAGATAAAATTGCGATTATCTCTGAGGCCAAAACAGACTGGATCATAGCCGAATTTGCCGCCCTGTATGCCGGCGCTATTTCTGTTCCTTTATCCATAAAACTGTTGCCCGAGGAGATTCCCTTCCGGATAAACCATTCCGATTCAAAACTCTTGTTAATCTCTGAAAATACCATTGAAAAAATACTATCTCAATGGGACCGGTTTGAATACAAAGAGCTGAAGCTTGTGGTCATGGATCTTCCAAGCACCAAGATCAGTGATCTCTGTAAACAGTACAATTTTAAGGAAGCTGACCTGCTTTTTATCGGTGATCTGTATAAAAGCGGTACAAAATCCCTGGATAAAAACAGGGCCTTGATAGAACGAACCCTACAAATGATCCGGGAAGATGATGTGGTGACCATTTCTTATACCTCCGGGACCACGGGAAACCCGAAAGGAATCATGCTCACCCACCTGAATTACTATTCGAACAGCCACGCTGCGGTGGACACATTTCAGATCAAAGAGAACATTTCCACCCTGCTGATTTTGCCCACAGACCATTCATTTGCGCATACTGTTGGCATATACACGGCCCTGGTAAAGGGATTAGCCATCTATTTTGTCGATGCCCGGGGCGGAGGGATCAATGCCCTGAAGAATATTCCTATAAATCTGGTGGAGGCCAATCCACGCTTTTTACTTACGGTGCCCGCCCTTACCAGCAATTTTATGCAAAAAATGAAAGATGGCATTCAGGCCAAGGGTGCTGCCATCGAAGGCATATTCCAGCGGGGTTTAAAAGCAGCCATGCTCAGAAATGGCGATGGCTTTACCAAACCGTCGGGAGCAGTTCAGCTCGCCACCTGGTTTAATTACCAACTCGCCGAGAAACTGATCTTTAAAAAATTGCGGCTGATCTTTGGCAAAAACATCGAATTCTTTGTGGGCGGCGGTGCCCTGCTCGACATCAACCAACAGAAGTTCTACAAGGCCATCGGCATACCGGTTTACCAGGGTTACGGACTTACGGAGGCCACACCGATCATCTCCACGAACACACCTTTTGCGCATAAAATGGGGACTTCCGGTAAGGTACTGGGAGGAATTACCTGCAAAATAGCCGATGAAAACGGCAAAGAATTACCAAAAGGCGAAAAAGGTGAAATTGTGATCAAGGGTGACAACGTGATGAAAGGGTACTACAAAAATCCAAAAGCTACCGAAGAAACCATCAAAAACGGCTGGTTGCACACCGGTGACCTGGGCTATTTTGACAAAGACGACTTTCTGGTAGTTACAGGCCGGGAAAAAGCTTTGCTGATCTCTGAAGATGGTGAAAAGTATTCTCCTGAAGAAATTGAAGAAGTCATTGCCAATTCCTCAGCCATGATCAACCAGGTAATGACTTATAATGATCATAAAAAATATACGACTGCACTGGTCACACTCAACAAAAAAAATATAGAGGACTGGATAAAGAAAAACAACATGGCCAATACCGACATGGTTTTGGAAAAAATAAAAGACGAAATTTTTTCTTTCAAAAAGAAAAATGAGTTCAAAAACAAATTTCCCGAAAAATGGCTCCCTGCACATTTTCAGATCGTGGAAGAAGCCTTTTCTGAAGAGAACAAGATGATCAATTCTACCATGAAAATGGTTCGCTTTGCCATTTTAAACGCCTTCCAGGACAGGATTGACCTGATGTACGGACCAAACGCCCAGCAAAACTCTACGGAAAAGAACAAACAGGTTCTTGAAAAAATGTTTAAGTTATAAAAAAATGGGGCTCCCGGCCCCATTTTTTCTGATTTCTAATACGCATCGGTATGCACATTGGCTATGGCACGGCCCGAGGGTTCATTCATGTTTTTAAAACTCTCATCCCACTCCAGCGCGATTTTGGTGCTGCAGGCCACTGAGGGTTCCTGAGGCACGCATAGTGCTGCGGTATCTGAGGGGAAATGCCCATCAAAAATAGAACGGTAATAATATTCTTCTTTGGTTGTGGGTGTTTGTATCGGAAATTTGAAACGGGCATTCGCCAGTTGCTCATCACTGATCTTTTCATTCACCACTTTTTTCAGGGTATCGATCCAGCTGTAACCAACACCGTCTGAAAACTGCTCTTTTTGTCTCCAGGCCACGCTGGCCGGTAAATAACTTTCAAATGCCTTGCGTATCACCCATTTCTCCATGCGTTCCTTGTTGATCATTTTATCCTGCGGGTTGATCCTCATAGCTACATCCATGAACTCTTTATCTAAAAAGGGCACCCTTCCTTCTATACCCCAGGCAGCAAGTGACTTGTTTGCCCGCAAACAGTCGTACATGTGGAGTTTTTCCAGTTTACGAACCGTTTCCTTATGAAACTCTTCGGCATTGGGCGCCTTATGAAAATACAGGTACCCTCCAAAAAGCTCATCTGCACCTTCACCGGACAGAACCATCTTTACCCCCATCGACTTGATTACACGGGCCATCAAATACATCGGGGTTGAAGCGCGGATGGTGGTGATATCATAGGTTTCCAGATGGTAGATCACATCCTTTATGGCATCCAGCCCCTCCTGAATGGTAAACTTGATCTCATGGTGCACGGTTCCGATATGCTCAGCCACTTTTTGTGCCGCCGCCAGATCGGGCGATCCCTCCAGACCCACTGAAAAAGAGTGCAAACGAGGCCACCAGGCTTCCTGGGTATCGTCTGATTCAATCCTTTTCTCTGCATATTTTTTAGCAATGGCTGAGGTAACAGAAGAATCCAAACCACCTGACAACAACACGCCATAAGGCACGTCAGACATCAGTTGACGGTGCACAGCCGCTTCGAGTGCTACCCTCAGTTCTTCAATGCTGGTCCCGTTATTTTTAACCGCATCGAATTCTTTCCATTCACGGTCATACCAGCGTTTAATTTCTCCTTCCGGACTGTACAAATAATGCCCCGGAGGAAAAAGTTCAATTTTTGAACAATGGCCTTCCAAAGCTTTCAATTCAGATGCCACATAAAAGGTACCGTTCTTGTCCCAGCCCATATATAAAGGGATGATACCCATATGGTCACGGGCAATAAAATAGGCGTTCTTTTCTGCATCCCAAAGCGCAAAGCCGAAAATGCCATTCATTTCATCTATAAAGGAAGGGCCTTTTGCTTTGTATAAAGCCAAAATGACCTCACAATCGGATTCCGTCTGAAACTTATATTTCCCGGCAAACTGCTTGCGGAGTTCCTTGTGGTTATAAATTTCACCGTTGGCTGCGAGCACCAGCTTTTTGTCTTCGCTGAACAAAGGTTGCTTACCCGAAGCCGGGTCAACGATAGCCAGGCGCTCATGGGCCAGAATGGCTTTTTCATCTGAATAAATACCGCTCCAATCCGGTCCGCGATGCCTTAACTTTTTAGACATCTCCAGTATTTTTGGTCTTAAAACTTCCGCCTTTTCTTTTAAATCAAAAGCACATACAATTCCACACATCTTTTTAACTGTTTAATTTAGGTCTGCAAATATGAACCAACGTTTTATTAATGTAAATCAAATATAGAAAAATGATTAACATATGAAACTTAATATTGAATATTTGATTATATATGTAATCTATAATATGTATTTTAGTTATTTTAAGTAATAATACTATAAAGGATAAAGGGCAAATGATAAGTTTAAGTAAAAAGTAAAAAGTAAAAAGTTCTCGGGACGGGATTTATACTCGTAGCCCCGCGATGCCTCGCGGGGTGATAGATACCCGCAATCAAATTCTCAAATCTTAAATCTCATATCCTGATTCTTGTCTCCTGATTCCTGTCTCCTGATTCCCTGAATCTAACTGTCACCCATCTCAATTCTCAATTCTCAATTCTCAATACTCAATACTCAATACTAATTCTTTGGATCATTAATAAAAAACCCCGCGATGAATCACGGGGCTACTTTTATCTTTTTTCTTGGTGCTTGATTCTTGATTCCTGATGTCTCACATCTCATATCTCATATCTCACATCTCATATCTATATTCCGGCTTTCTCCAAATAATAAAACACCTCCGTTACCCGTTAATCGAATGATTAATTCTATTTTTGGCAATCAAAAAACGGGATCTATATTCTCTGTATGCACGTAATCGACCATACCGAATTTTTCAAAATTCTGGGCAAAGCCTTTGCCAAGCTCCTCCTGGCCGGAGTCATTATCGGCTTGCTGCACACCCATGACCTTTTCGTGGCATTTATTCTGGCCCTGCATTTGCTGAGAAAGTTCTACCTGATGTTTCGAAAAAGAGGAAATAAAAATTATGTCCTCGTTTTGGGTATGGTGCTCACGGGTATATTTGGAGTGCTGGCAGAAAAATGGGGTATCCGATATGGGTATTGGGAATACCATGACCTCAGCGGAAACAGGACCTTTCCTTACTGGCTGCCTTTTGCCTGGATGCTCAGCTTCTATTTTATCTATGATCTTGAACTCAAATTATTAAAAGCCATACACATAGACCTGCTGAAATACAAAATTATTTTCGCTCTGATCATTGTCGCCGTTTTTCCAACTATTGGCGAGATGATCACCATTGCCCTGGGCGTATGGACCTACCACTGGCCCTACAAAATAATCGGCGTGCCTGTTTATGCCATAATAGCTTTGGTTGTACTGCATTCTTTTGTGCAATTGCTATTGGTCATTTATTGCAATCAGAAACAAATTCAAGATCCCATTTATACCGGCCTGCAAAAGACAAAAACCTCAAAACACACCTAAAAGAAATCACAACATCAATGACCGGTTTATATTAACATTTTTTTCAATCCCTCATAAATCGCTTCCCCTACCCTGTTCCCATATAATTCCTTAGAAAAATCTGCCTGGCTGTTTTTGTATTTTTGAAAGCTTTGGTAAATAACTTCGGGATCTGTTCCAACAATGGCAGCAAAATCATTGTCCACCAGCTCTACCCATTCCGTTTCATTTCTTGTGATCAGACAATGTTTTTTATTGAAAAACGCCTCCTTTTGCAGGCCACCGCTGTCTGTGAGCACCATCTTGCAATTGTGCAGGAGAGAAAGCATATCAAAATAGCCAAGCGGATCAACAATTTTAAAATTATACGACAAATCGCAACGCGAGATCATTTTTCTGGTACGCGGATGCAGGGGCATCACAACCGGCATTTCACTGTTGATCCTGTCCATGGCAGCCAGGACATTTTTTAAGGTCCCGCAATCATCGGTGGTTTCCTGTCGGTGTATGGTAGCCAGCACAAAATCATTGTTTTTCAGATGCAGATCCCCTATGATCTTTGATTTTGCCTTCGATTTTTCACTGTAATAGGATACGGCATCCTTCATAATATCACCACACTGTATGATCTCAACCGGGAAATTGTCAAAACCTTCCTTTTTTAAATTCTGCACTGACTTTTCAGTAGGACAAAACAAGACATCCGAAATTCTATCCGTTATAATTCTGTTGATCTCTTCAGGCATCCTTGTATTGAAAGAACGCAGTCCGGCCTCGACATGGGCAATGGGAATATGCAGTTTTTTAGCCGCCAGCGCTCCGGCCAAAGTAGAATTGGTGTCCCCATAAACAACAAGGCCATCCGGTTTTTCCTGCATCAGGACAAGTTCAATTTTTTCCAGCATTTTTCCCGTCATAGCCCCATGGGTGGGTTCCTGAATTTCAAGATTGTATTTCGGAACCGGGATCTCCATTTCTTCAAAAAACACTTCACTCATGTTCTTGTCAAAGTGCTGCCCGGTGTGTATGATGATCTCTTTCAGCTCACCGCGTTCAGCGATGATCCTGCTCAATACGGCAGCCTTTACAAACTGGGGCCTCGCGCCAATTACGGTCACAATTTTTTTCATCTTGTCTTATCGTTTGATTGTTTGTTCTATAAAATCCTGCAGCTGCAGGGTCAAGTTTTTCCGGTGGTACTGCTCAATATTTCTTGTTTTTTGATGCAGGCTATCCATTTTATACAATTGATAATAAGCTGCAATAACTTTTTTTAGGGTAATGGCATCTTCAAAATCTACCGTCTGGCCGGCATGGGTTTGCTCAATGATCTCGGCCAGATCGCCATCTGTTGGCGCAATCGCCAGAATGGGCCTCCCTGCCTGAAGGTATTCAAATATTTTTCCGGTAATGATCCCTTTAGCTGAAGGAACTTTATTTACCGCGAGAAGTAATACCTGCGCTGAAGACTGGTGCCTGAGCACCTCTTGATGAGGCAGGTAATCAATATAAATGAGCGACTCCGATAAATTATATGTGTATATATTCTTTCTTACTTCAGGTGCTACCTTGCCTATGAGTTTGATCTGCAGGTCTTCAGCAAAACCGGGAATTTCTTCCTTTAACATACTCAGTACTTTCCATAATCCAACCGGATCTCTGTCAGCATTCATCATCCCTATATGTGTGATGCTGAATTTTTTATCCAGAGCAACCGGGGCCACCGAAGTTACCTGATCATAGCC
>JBFYPZ010000029.1:0-19168 GCA_041303035.1 Flavobacteriaceae bacterium | reverse complement strand
ATGTTAATCGAACATGTATATGTACTGCCTTTTAATAGCAAACCTGCCTTATTGCTTTATTCTACAGACCATTATAGCTGGTCTGACACCTTTAAATTTGGTATTACCATGCAAATTATCGCCTGGTTATTTTCTATACTGATGGCAATGACTTATTTTAAATGGTTAGGAATTACACCTGACGGACTTTTCTAAGCCCTGTATGCTAAAAAGTACCGTTAAAATACATGACAAATTCTCGATTGTGGTTGAGGTGGCATATGATGTCGTCTTTAAAAGGAAAAAATCGACCTACGCATCAGTTACTTTTATGTTTTTCCCGGATGCATTAAATATAAATGAAAGGAAATACCCAAAAACAAAATTTTATAATGACGTCAGATTATTTCTGAAATACGACATCGCATATAGCACTTTATCTGAACTGAATACAGGAAAAAAATCATTATTAAAAAAGGTTGAAAAGAGCACGGATGCCTTTATAAAAAACGGATCTGTCAAATACAAATACCAATATGAGCAACAGATCAAAATGCTGGCCTCGACTTTCAGTAACCTACTGAAAGAACAGACCGATGAGCTGATTTATACAGGAAAGACTTCTAAATATGAGATTGAGTTTCTGATTGAAAAAACACAAACAATTCTCACTGAGTTTCGCTTAATAGTAGGCAGGGTAGCCGCTTCCACACTCGATAAACAAACCAAAAATGTGATCTTTTATGCTGATGAGCATATGAGCAATTCTGTTGAACTGCAGCTGATGCATTTATACAATGTTCTTGAGAAAAAGGAAAAGAGCAAGGAAGCCCTTAATCAAATAGTAAACGCGATCAATGAAGAACAAAATTACAAAAAACAGGAAGGTTATCATTCACCAAAAGATAAGGACAAAAAACCTGAGGACCTGCTTTACAAGAGAAATCAGTTGAAGAAATATATGGATAGTGTATTTTTTTTAAAACAGGATATACGTAAGGATGGTGCCGTTTTTGAACAAACCCTGCTGGCTTTGGCAGCAGGACTGGCGATGATCTTTTCAACAGGAATAGCCTTTTATTTTCAAAAGAATTACGGAAATTTTACCACACCTTTTTTTGTTGCTCTGGTAGTCAGTTATATGCTCAAGGATCGGATAAAAGGAATCATCAGCGGATTGTTCGTAAGTAAATCAAATTCTTTTTTTTATGATTACAAGATCAAGATTACCAATTCCTTAAATAAAAAAATTGGTGTTTTTAAAGAGGACTTTGGTTTTGTTGCTTATAAGAAACTTGAGGCAAGTGTTAAAAAATTGCGTTTGAAAGAACTGGTGCTTGATGTGGATATGGAGTCACTTGGCGAACAGATCATCCAGTACAAAAAGAAGATCGTGCTGTATCCTGACAAATTTGGCAGTGACCTCTCCGATGCGAGTATTTCAGGAATAACGGACATAACCAGGTTTAATTTTCATCGCTTCATTCAGTATATGGATGATCCGAAAAAAGATTATACCCTAGTCAAAAAAGGGGAAGTGTATACAAAATATGCGAATAAGGTTTATCATATCAATATCATTCAAAAATATTTTACTGTAAATGGCATCGAATATACCCGCAACCGGGTAATTATGAACAGGAATGGTATTCTGAGAATTGATAATATGAGTTTTGAATAAGAAGTTTACTGATATCAGAGCTTGGCAATCATTTGTGGAAATGAAAGAATTTCCATTTTTCGCCAAGGGAATAGAATTTTCGTACCAGGTATTTATGTTAAAGCAAATATTCCTTTGAAAGTTAAGATATCATCTTGCCTGCTTAGGAAAAACACACGTATCTTTGCTCTGATAAATATTATTAAAAAAAACTTTGCAGGCAGAGATCATTACCATAGGCGATGAAATATTGATCGGACAGATTACCGATACAAATTCCAAATGGATCGCTGAAAGATTGAATGAAATTGGCATTAATGTGCATCAGATCACTTCCATCCAGGATGATCGCAAACACATACTAACTGCGCTTGCAGATGCTGAAAGCAGGGTGGACATCATTATTCTGACAGGAGGTCTTGGCCCTACCAAAGACGATCTTACCAAAAATACCCTCGTAGATTATTTTGACGATGAGCTGGTCTTTAAAAAAGATATAGCTGAGCATATCCAAAAACTGTTTGCGAAAATACGGCTGAGTGAGACTCCGCTTGACACAGAACAAGCCATGCTTCCGAAAAAGGCCACCATTTTGAAAAATGAATATGGAACAGCGTCCGGAATGTGGTTTGAGAAAAGCGGGAAAGTATATATTTCCCTGCCGGGAGTGCCGATGGAAATGAAAGGATTGATGAGCCGGTCGGTATTGCCTAAATTACAGGGTTCTTTTCAGCTTCCTTTTATCCTGCATAGAACCATGCAAACTTATGGCCTGGGCGAAAGCAAAGTGGCGGTACGACTCGAAAACTGGGAAATGGAATTACCTGCCCATCTGAAACTCGCTTACCTCCCCTCATTTGGAAAGCTCCGGCTCAGGCTTACAGCCAGGGGAAAGGATAAGGAACATCTGGAAAAATCCTTGTCCGAAGAAATGCAAAAACTGGAAGTGCTTATCAGCGATATTTTTGTCGGCTATGAAGACAATAACAATCTGGAAAATGTGGTGCATAAGTTATGTACAGAAAAAAAGTTGAGTCTCAGTGTAGCAGAAAGTTGTACCGGAGGTAAAATTTCAGAAATGATTACCGCAATCAGTGGGGCTTCCAATTTTTTTAAAGGGGGTATGGTTGTCTATTCAGCAGAAGCAAAAATAAAGTTATTGAAGTTACCTTCCTCGCTCATTGAAAAGCATACGGTGGTCAGTGCTGAGGTTGCAGAAGCTATGGCAGTGAATTGCCGGGATCTCTTTCATACAGATTTCGCCATAGCAACAACAGGGAATGCCGGGCCGACAACAGACAAAACCGATCGCTCCGTAGGGGTTGTTTTTATTGCAATCGCCTCGGCACAGGGGGTTGTTTCAGAAGAATTCAATTTTGGACAACCCCGGGAAAAAGTGATAGGCCGAGCTTCGAACAAGGCTTTGGAAATGCTCAAGAAAGAAATTATTAAAAACAATTGAAATAGTTTGTGAGATTAATAAAGAATTATTATTTTTGCACCTCGTTTTGAATTTACATTAAATAGGTAAGAAATGTCAAGAGTTTGTGAGCTTACAGGGAAAAGAGCAATGATCGGTAACAACGTATCACATGCGATGAACCGCACGAAAAGAAAGTTCAAAGTTAATTTGATCAAAAAGCGTTTTTATCTGCCGGAAGAAGACAGATGGGTAACTTTAAAAATTGCCACCAGCGCTTTAAAAACAATAAACAAGAACGGGCTTGAGGCGGTATTAAAAGAAGCAAAGGCTAACGGTTTTTTGAAAAAATAATTAGAGATGGCAAAGAAAAGCAAAGGCAACAGGATACAGGTAATAATGGAGTGTACAGAACACAAGGCTTCTGGTATGCCCGGAACCTCAAGATATATTACCACAAAAAATAAAAAGAATACACCTGACAGAAAGGAGTTAAAGAAATTTAACCCGATCCTGAAAAGGGTAACTGTTCATAAAGAGATAAAATAAGTAAGTCATGGCAAAGAAAGCAGTAGCATCGTTACAAACGGGTTCAAAGAGATTAACAAAAGTTGTCAGAATGGTGAAATCTCCAAAGTCAGGTGCTTATACTTTTGAAGAAAGTGTAATGGACCCTGATAAAGTAAATGACTTTTTGAATAAAAAATAGATCTTTTTGATATTTACTAATAAAGCTACTTTCACCACGGGAGTAGCTTTTTCTTTTTATATTTGTAAATATTTGAAATATAAAGCTTTAATATCTGATTTTTGCATTTTTTCGACCCCCGGCCTAAAATTTAAATCATGAGTATATTTAAAAATATTTTTTCTAAGGAAAAGAAAGAGACATTAGATAAAGGATTAGAGAAAAGCAGCAGCACCTTCTTTAATAAACTCTCGAAAGCCATTGTGGGCAAATCGAAAGTAGATGAAGATGTGCTCGATAACCTGGAAGAAGTGCTTATTGCCTCAGATGTTGGAGTGAATACCACCCTGAAAATAATTGACAGGATCGAGGCTCGAATCGCCAGGGACAAGTATTTCGGAACTGATGAACTAAACCGGATACTGAGAGAAGAAATTACCGCCCTGCTCAGTGAATCTGCTCAGTTGAATCAATCCGACAAGATAACTGAACCGGAAGGAAGGCCCTATGTGATCATGGTTGTTGGAGTGAATGGAGTTGGAAAAACGACAACCATAGGCAAACTGGCCATGATGTTTAAAAACGAGGGGAAAAGTGTGGTTTTGGGAGCTGCAGATACCTTTCGTGCGGCAGCCATCGATCAGTTGCAGGTCTGGGCAGACCGGGTGGGTGTTCCGCTGGTCAAACAAAATATGGGAAGTGACCCGGCTTCGGTTGCCTATGATACCATCCAGTCCGCTATCAAACAAAATGCCGATGTGGTGATCATCGATACAGCCGGCCGTCTGCACAACAAAGTTAACCTGATGAATGAGCTGACCAAAGTGAAGCGCGTAATGCAAAAGGTCACTCCCGATGTGCCGGATGAGGTGATCCTGGTGCTGGATGGCTCAACAGGTCAGAATGCCTTTGAACAGGCAAAACAGTTTACCAAGGCTACTGAAGTAACTGCCCTGGCCATTACCAAACTCGACGGCACCGCTAAAGGAGGTGTCGTGATAGGCATTTCTGATCAGTTCAAAATTCCGGTCAAATATATAGGTGTTGGAGAGGGAATCCAGGATTTGCAGATCTTCGACAAGGTTGAATTTGTAGATTCTTTTTTTAAATAGTCGGTACAGACCGTCCGGATCTGTTATTGGCATTTGGAGCTATACAGAGCGGATAAAATCACAGCAATAATTTTATGCGTACAAAATCGAGCAAGAATAACAAGATCAATGTGGTAACCCTGGGTTGCTCCAAGAACATCTACGACAGTGAGGTTCTGATGGGACAGTTAAAGGCCAGCAACAAAGAGGTGGTTCATGAAGACGAAAAGGAAGAGGGTCATGTTGTTGTGATCAATACCTGCGGATTTATTGGCAAAGCCAAGGAAGAATCGGTGAATACCATCCTGCATTTTGCCAGAAAAAAAGAACTGGGTGAAATTGACAAACTCTTTGTTACCGGTTGTTTGAGCGAGCGTTATAAGGATGATCTCGAAAAGGAAATACCCGATGTCGACAGTTACTTCGGTACCCACGACCTGCCCAATTTACTGAAAGCACTGGGTGCTGACTACAAACATGAACTGATCGGCGAACGACTCACCACAACGCCAAAACACTATGCCTATTTAAAAATTGCCGAGGGCTGCGACCGTCCCTGTTCATTTTGTGCCATACCCTTGATGCGCGGAAAACATGTTTCGACCCCTATAAGGGATCTGGTAACAGAGACTGAAAAATTAGCAGCCAAGGGCATAAAAGAGCTGATACTGATTGCCCAGGATCTGACCTATTACGGACTGGATATCTATAAAAAAAGGGCTCTGGCAGATCTTTTGAAGGAATTGGCCAAAGTTGAAGGCATAGAATGGATCCGCTTACATTATGCTTTTCCAACCGGATTTCCTCTGGACGTGCTGGAAGTGATGAAGGCCGAACCAAAAATTTGCAATTACCTGGACATTCCGCTGCAGCATATCAATACAGAACTGCTCACTTCTATGAAAAGGGGAACGACCGCCGAAAAGACCAGAAAATTACTGGAGGAATTTCGTGCAAAAGTACCGGATATGGCCATCAGAACTACTTTTATCCTGGGTTATCCCGGTGAAACGGAAGCGCAGTTTGAAGAACTGAAACAATTTGTAAAAGATTCCAGATTTGATCGCATGGGCTGTTTTGCCTATTCTCATGAAGAAAATACCGGTGCCTATTCCTTGAAAGACAATGTGCCTGAAAAAGTAAAACAAAAGCGGGTTGCTGAACTTATGGAAATTCAGAGCCAGATCTCTTTTGAACTGAATCAGGAGAAAGTAGGCAAGGTGTTCAGGTGTATATTCGACAGAAAAGAAGGAAACTTTTTTATCGGCCGGACAGAATTTGACAGTCCGGATGTAGACAATGAAGTATTGGTTGATGCGGCCAAACATTTTATTCAGATCGGTAAATTTATCGATATCCGGATCTTTGAAGCCAATGATTTTGACCTCTTTGGAGAACCTGTTGCATATCACGGGACATTGTGAAAAGATATTTTTTATAATTAGAATTAAAGCAGTATTTTTATTTTAAATACGAGCAGCTTGAATCCCATTATCAATACAGTATCCTATCAGGAAACCGGATATTTTACAAAAATAATACACGATTACCTCGACAGGTCACCCTTTCTGAAGTCGTTTTACGGAAATTTTCCAGTTATAGAGCAGTTCCAAATGCAGCTGGAGCAAAAAAAGGCGAGCTATGCTCCTGAGACCCGCAGGTTATTGGCTGCACAGGTAGAAAAGCAGAACGAAGCTATTATCACTACTGCTGCCACCGGCGAAAATATCCATTTGCTTACCAACGAAAATACATTTACGGTTGTTACCGGGCACCAGCTCAACCTGAATACCGGACCCTTGTATTTCCTCTATAAGATCATATCCACCATTAATTTATGTAAGCAGCTAAAAGGTGCATATCCCAAAAATGATTTTGTACCGGTCTTTTGGATGGCCTCTGAGGACCATGATTTTGACGAGGTAAATTTTTTCAATTACCGGGACAAAAAGATCACTTGGAATACAATTGCTTCTGGCCCTGTCGGGAGGCTGGGTACTTCAACCCTGGAAAAAGTCGGTTTTGAATATGCCCAACTATTGGGAAAGAGCAAAAACGCGGGTTATTTAAAGGATCTTTTTTCGGAAAGTTATTTGAAGCACAGCAATCTGGCCGGGGCAACCCGTTTTTTGGTCAACGAGCTTTTCGGTTCTTATGGTTTGGTTATTATTGACGGGGATGATGCGGTTTTAAAGCAGGAATTCTCACCTTATATGAAGCATGACCTGCTCAAACAGACCTGCTACCATGAGGTCAATCGCAGCACAGAGGTGCTGTCCGAAAAATACAAGGGACAGGTTAATCCCCGGGAAATAAACCTTTTTTATATCATGGACGGGCTGCGGGAGCGGATTATTTTTGAAGATGGCTTATACAAAATAAATAATACTGCCATACAGTTCACCTGGTCTGAGATTGAGGCTGAACTGAACGATCATCCTGACAGATTCAGTCCGAATGTAATGATGCGGCCCCTGTACCAGGAAGTTGTTTTGCCCAATCTCTGCTATATTGGTGGTGGCGGCGAACTGGCTTACTGGTTCCAGCTAAAGGGTTTTTTCGATAGTCAGGGAGTTCCTTTCCCTGTACTTTTATTGCGCAATTCAGCTTTGATACTCTCGCAAAAGCAGGCGCGCAGCGTCGAAAAACTGGGCATAAGCCGGCAGGATTTTTTTACCAAAAAGGAAGAGCTGATCCGGGAGATGGTCACCAGAAGATCAGAAATCGTAATAAACCTCGACAAACAAAGGCAGCAGGTACAGGATATGTTCGCGGAACTCGAAGCACTGTCAGATCAAACAGATCCGTCTTTTTCAGGCGCAGTAAGGGCAGAGAGGAAGCGGCAGCTCAACGGAATAGACAAGCTCGAAAAAAGGTTGCTCAAGGCACAGAAAAGAAAAATGGGAGATCTGGTCAGCAGATTGGAACTTTTGAAAGATGCACTGTTCCCCCAGGGAGCGCTACAGGAAAGAACCGCTAATTTTTCCGATTTCTATGAAGCCTACGGAAGCAGTTTTATTCAGGGGCTGGTCGATCAGCTTAATCCACTTGAACTAAAATTTTCCGTATTGGCATACTAAACCAGGCCTGCAATTTCCAGGGCACGCCAATAGGCACCGGCCCTGTATTTGGTGTCAAAATCCCACAGCTCACGGGGCTGGATCCAGTACAACTCTTCAAACTCGTCATCCTGAGGGATCGTCTTGGCTTCCAGGTCGTATTGTACTTTAACGATCGTCAGTTCCTGTCCCATAAAAACCGGATGGCAATCGGGCGGAAAGGGATAGTTGATCTTTTCCTCATAAGTAGCCAGAATAAAGGCTTCTTTAAGCCTGTAATCAAGTTCTTCCAGGAGTTCGCGCTTTATACCCTCCACGATATCTTCGTCAGGGTCAAGTCCGCCCTGAGGAAATTTAAAGCTCTGTTCGCGGGGAGAATAGCCGATCAATATTCTGCCTTCCTCATTTACGATGATCGCCATTACTGCCTGTCTGAAAATTTTGCCCATGGTACCAAGATAAAAAAAAAGACCGTAAAAAACGGTCTTCATATATTTTCAAATATAGATTTATTTAAACAGAAAAAGGGTGAGAAACATACCAACCCGGCTAAATACATTCATATTATGGGCCACCTTTCTTTTCACGGCATTTACTTTCGTAAACTGTACCTCATTCTTGTTGGTGAATTTGGCAACCAGCTCTGACACATCGTTGATCAGGTTATAACAGGCAACGGTAAGTTTTTCGTTTCTTGGCAAATAATCTCCCTGCGGATACATGATCAAAAGAAAATCAGCGTTGTTGTCCTCGGACCTCAGGCTTTCTTCCAGGTTCTCTGAATCATCGCTCATCAGAAATTCTTTCCTGATCTCCCTGAATACAGAAATTTTACTCGAATCAATAATTGAAAAACAACCTGATTCCAGCAGGTAATCGATCTTGTCATGAAATGTGGCAAACAGGTTTTCCCGGGCAATCTGTTCCTTTGAAAGGACCTCAGCATAGAATTCACTGATATGCTTCGAGATCATATCCTCGATGAAAAGACTGGTGATGAAAAACTCTCTCTTTACGGAAATTTCTTTCGCTATCATAATTACAAAGTTTTACCAATAGAAAATTGGTTTTTAAATAAAACGAATTATGAGGGGAAATATTTTGTAGGGGGAGTAGTTGAAAGTTCAAATATATAAAAATATCAATACAAAAAAAAATCCTTTTAAAAACTAAAAGGATTTTAAGAAAAAATTATGATTTGATTAATTCAAAACTATTTTTTGAATTTGTCGTATTTAGACTTGAATTTATCGATTCTACCTGCTGTATCGACCAGTTTGACTTTTCCTGTATAATATGGATGCGAGGTTCTTGAAATTTCCAATTTTACCAGTGGATATTCAACGCCGTCAATTTCAATTTTCTCTCTGACATCTGCAGTTGATTTTGTTATATAGACTTCGCCGTTAGACATGTCTTTGAATGCAACTAACCTGTAATTCTCTGGATGAATTCCTTTTCTCATCGTAATTTCATTTTAATTTTATACTTTCGCCTCATGAAACAGAAGGACAAACTTCTATTTTCGGATTGCAAATTTACACATATTTTTTAAATCTGAAGCAATTATTTTATTATTTTAAAGATGACTATCAGGAATCCGCTATTTTTCTTTTTTTTGACCCTGTTTGTTAGCGCCTGTGGCAACAAATACAAACTTGAATTACAGGCGCCAAAGACCATTCAGGTGAACAAAGCTTTGTCGTTGAAGGTGGTAGATAAGAATCGCAATCCGATCGATTCCGTGCAGTTTTTTTTGAACGGTAAACGGGTTGTTCCGGAAAACCTGACCATAGCGAATGAAAAACTGGGAAAACAAGCCATTACTGCAAACGTTTTTTATGATGGAAAGACCAAACTGCTGACCAACACCATTTATTTTCTCGCTGCAAATCCGCCGGTAATTTACAATTATGAAGTGATCAATGAGTATCCTCATGATGCAACGGCATTTACACAGGGACTCGAAATTCACAACGAGTTTTTTTATGAAAGCACTGGAAATTACGGCAAGTCCAGTCTGCGAAAAGTAAAGATGCAAACGGGTGAGATCCTTCAAAGGGTCAATCTGGATAAAAAATACTTTGCAGAAGGAATCACTATTCTTAATAACAAGATATATCAGCTTACCTGGAAGGAAGAAATAGGTTTTGTATACGATCTGGAAACCATGAAAGTTATAGATACCTTTCGCTACGGCCAAAGCCGGGAAGGCTGGGGTTTAACCCATAATGACAAATTTCTCATCAAATCCGACGGCACAGAATCGATCTGGTTTCTCGATACCGGAAATTTAAAAGAAGTGACAAAAATAGAAGCCTATACTGATAAACGCAAGGCTGAAAAACTAAATGAACTCGAATTTATTAAGGGTAAAATATACGCCAACATCTGGCAGCAGAATGCGATCCTGATCATTGATCCTGTTACCGGGGCAATAGAAGGCATCGCAAACCTCAAGGGATTGCAGGACAAGGTGGGACAGCAGGGAGATGACAATGTGCTGAATGGTATAGCCTATGATCAGGCTGCCGACCGGTTGTTTGTAACCGGGAAGAACTGGAAAAAAGTCTATGAGATCAAATTAACAGAAAAGTAATTCAGACATGAAACTGACGGGTCTGATATCCTTATTTCTGCTCTTTGTCCTGAATGCCTGTAATTCCGATAACTTTGAATCGGTAACCAGCACCGGAGACCTCGTCTTTTCAAGTGATACCATCTATCTCGATACAGTATTCACCAATACCGGCTCCAGTACCCGGACTTTAAAGGTTTATAACAAAAGCAGCAAGAACATCAGGGTTCCGGTTATTAAACTGGGGCTGGCAGAGCAGTCATTTTACAGGATCAATGTGGATGGCGTCCCGGGGCCTGTTGTGAACGACATTGATATTTTAGCCAAAGACAGTATTTTTATCTTTATTGAGACCACCATAGACTACAGTCAGGTGACCAGCCCTTTGTATGAGGACCAGCTTATCTTTGAGTCGGAAGATCAACCCCAGCAGGTTGCACTCGTAACCCTGGTGCAGGACGCTCATTTTTTATATCCGCAAAAAGACGCTGAAGGGATCAAAGAAACCATCGTTCTTGGTCAGGATGAAAACGGAGAAGATATAGAAGTGGAAGGATTTTACCTGAAGGATAATACGACCTGGACTAAGGAAAAGCCTTATGTTGTATATGGTTTCGTTGGAGTGCCCGAAGGGAAAACACTCACGGTGGAAAAAGGTGCACGGGTGCACTTTCATAAAAACTCGGGGATGCTTGCAGACAAAGGGGCAGCAGTAAAAATGCTGGGTGAAGTTGGGGAAGAAATTGTACTGGAAGGAGATCGGCTCGAGCCCGCTTACAGCAATATCGCCGGTCAGTGGAGCACCCTTTGGCTGCGGTCGGGCAGCACCGGAAATGTGCTCCGCAATGTGATCATCAGGAACAATGAGATCGGTATTATCGCGGATTCACTGTCGAATGGGAATATACCTACCCTGGAATTACGCGATGTCCAGATATACAATACCACTACCTTCGGTTTACTCGGACGACATGCGCATATTCTGGCTGAAAATCTGGTAATCGGAAATAACGGAACTTCCTCCCTGGCCTGCAGCAACGGAGGTAAGTACAGTTTTATGCACAGTACCTTCGGAAATTTCTGGAGCAAAAGCCTGCGTCAGTATCCCGCTGTACTGATCAATAATTTTAAGGTTTCCAAAGTGAACGGGTCGGATGTAATCAGCGCCAGTAACCTGTATCAGGCTGATTTTATCAATTGCATCATTGACGGAAGCCAGAGTATCGAGTTTCTGCTCGAAAAGGTAGAAGGAACGGTCTATAATTACCGGTTTGTAAACAGCATGCTCAGATTTAATGATGTGAATAACAAATATAAAGGCAATCCGCTCTATGATTTCGAGAATCCGGATGTGTATCTCAACAACATATTCAATGGCAAAACTGACTTTATAAATACGGTTACGAATGATTACCGGATCGGCGAAAAATCTGAAGGCATTGGCAAGGCCGATCCTGTCGCTGCCGGAAAAGTTCCTCAGGACCTGCTGGGAGTAATGAGATTGCCCGCACCGGATATGGGCGCCTACCAGCACATTAAAAAAGATAATTAGGATTTTATTATATTTCAGTAAGTAATCAAACCTTTGAAAACTTATTCCTGTTTGTAAATTTTTCCGTCCTTCATTACAAAGACTACATTTTCAAGCGTTTTAATATTTTTCAGCGGATCCTCATTCACCGCAATGATGTCTGCCAGTTTACCTTCTGCAATGCTTCCGATGTTCTCATTCATCAACAGGCCTGCATTGGTTCGGGTTGCTGACTGAATGGCTTCCATGGCCGGCATACCTGCTTCAACCATGTACCCAAATTCTTTTGCATTTAAACCATGGGGGAAAACGCCTGCATCCGTTCCAAAAGCGATCTGCACTCCTTTTTTATATGCCTGACCAAATGTTCCCTGAATTTTTGGCCCGATCTCGGCGGCTTTTGGCACCACGATTTCCGGATAAAAACCTTTTATTTTTGATTTGTCCGATACTTCTTTTCCGGCAGTGATCGTCGGTACGTAATACGCTTTGTGTGCCTTCATCAATTCCATGGTCTTTTCACTCATCAGGGTACCGTGCTCAATGGTTTTTACCCCGCCCAAAATGGCCCGTTGCATACCTTCATCTCCATGGGCGTGTGCGGCAACATGCATGCCGTAATCCTTGGCCGTTTCGCAGATCGCTTTGATTTCTTCAACCGTAAACTGAGGATTATGACCATTCTTTGCCACGCTCAAAACACCTCCTGTTGCCGTAATTTTGATCACATCCGACCCGTCCTTATACCTTTGTCTAACAGCCTGCCTTGCTTCATCCGCACCGTTCACCACTCCCTGTGTCGGTCCGGGAGTTTCCATAAGATTCTTTTTCATTCCGTTGGTCGGATCGGCATGTCCGCCTGTGGTGGCAATTGACTTTCCGGCAGCATAAATTCTTGGCCCGTCTATCAGGCCATTATTAACCGCATTTCTGAGGCTGATATTAACGCCGGTTCCGCCCAGGTCACGAACTGTTGTGAAACCGGCCAACAGGGTCTTTTTTGCATTCACCACCGAGCGAAAAGCGATATCAGACTCATTCAGTATAAATCTGTTCAAGTTAGCCTCGGCACTGTATTCAGATTCAATATGCACATGCATGTCGATTAAGCCGGGCAGTACGGTTTTTCCTTTCAGATCAATAACCTGGTCGGCATTGGAATTCGGTGTATGATACCCTGGCTTTACAGAGAAAATTTTATTTCCCCGGACGATGAGGGTCATCTCATTCAATACTTTGCCCTGATCGACATCAACGACAGATCCGCAGTGTAAATAGAGGTCCTGCGCATTGCTAAAATAGAAAGTCAGGCAAAAAATAAGGCTAAGGAAAAATTTCATGTCAGAATGTTATAAAAGTTGCTGATAAAATTAGGAAAATATATTAATTTTAAGCTATTAATTAAAAACAGCCCATGGAAGCGAAAAAGGTAGTTGTTACAGGTGCCAGCAAAGGTATCGGATTTGAACTCGTAAAATATTTAAGCAAGAATGGCCACCATGTATTGGCTATCACCAGAAATAAGGATTCGATTATCAACCTGCAAAAGAACCACAAAAATATAACGGTATTGGAACTGGAGATCACGCGTGAAATCGATGTCAATGCGATCAGGGATTTTGTAGCCTCGACCTGGGGAAATATTGATGCCATCATTCATAATGCGGGTAAATTGATACACAGACCCTTTTTTAAAACGACCCTGACAGATTTCATGGAAGTTTATAAGGTCAATGTGTTCGCTGTGGCGGAACTGACCAAACTGCTCCTGCCTTTTGTAAATAAAGGCGGACACATTGTTGGAGTGGGCAGTATGGGTGGTATACAGGGCAGTAAAAAATACCCGGGTTTGTCGGCCTATACTTCTTCAAAGGGCGCACTGATTACTTTGTTTGAGTTACTGGCTGAAGAGTATCAGGAAAGTGGTATTGCCTTCAATACCCTGGCCATAGGTGCGGTCCAGACGGAAATGTTAAAAAGAGCCTTTCCGGGATACAAAGCGAACATCAGCGCTGAGGCTATGGCAGCGTATATCGCAGACTTTGCACTCTACAAAGCCCAATATTTCAACGGCAAGGTAATTCCGGTATCCAATTCGACCCCATAAGTATTTTTGTAAACTTTGACCTGCAGAAGGGAGCAAATCTTTGTATGTTTGCAAAAAATCAAGGGTTTTGAAAAGTAAAGAAATGGTTTTATCAGGTTATCTGCCGGAAGCTTCAGTGGGTGAGGTACTCCAACTGCTCGACAGATATCCCTGCAGTCTGAAAATCGTCAGTAACCGAAAAACCAAACACGGCGATTTTAAAAGACTCGGTTTGGGCCATTACCAGATCACAATCAATAATGATCTGAACAAATACCGTTTTTTAATCACTTTGATTCATGAAATTGCACATCTTGTGACTCATAAACAAAAGCCTTTTGCCAGGCCGCATGGCACGGAATGGAAACTCAATTTTCAGAAGCTGATGCTCTCATTTCTGCGACCTGAGATCTTTCCGCCACAAATTCTTGCTTCCCTGGCAAATTATTTACGAAATCCGAAAGCCTGTACCGATACGGACATAAAGCTCTCGCTGGCGCTGAAAAATTGTGATGGGGAGAAGTTGGGTAAATTCATTTTTGAACTGCCTGAGAACAGCAGATTTTCATTTAATGAACGGATTTATATCAAAGGAGAAAAAAGACGGACACGGTTTGCCTGCCGGGAAATCAAAACAAAAAGGCAATATTTATTTCATCACAATGCTCTGGTTTTGTTTTTGGAAAATCATTAATAATTCAATCTATAATGAATAAAAACTATTATGCCGTTATCATGGCAGGTGGTGTGGGCTCGAGATTCTGGCCCGTTAGCACAAAAGAAAATCCCAAGCAGTTTCACGATATGCTCGGGGTAGGCGTCTCTTTGTTACAACAAACCTACCACCGCTTATCCGGTCTTATACCAAAAGAAAATATCTTTATTGCTACCAATCAGGATTACAGCGCTTTGGTTAAGGATCATTTACCTGATATTGACGAAAGCAGACTGGTGCTCGAGCCGGCCATGCGGAATACGGCCCCCTGTATACTTTACACGGCTTTGAAGATCAGCAAGATCAACAAAAATGCGATCATGCTGGTTGCTCCTTCCGACCACTGGATCGATGATGAGCCTGAGTTTTTGCGAAATGTGGAGACTTCCTTTGAGGCCTGTGAAAAAAATGATATCCTGATGACACTGGGGATAAAGCCTTCGGGTCCGAATACCGGTTATGGGTATATACAGTTTGAAGCCGCTTCTGATCCCATTAAAAAGGTGAAGAACTTTACCGAAAAACCGGATCTGCAAACAGCCAAAAAATTTCTCGAGCAGGGGGATTATTTATGGAATGCCGGAATTTTCATCTGGAGTACCCGAAGTATTTTACTCGCTTTTACAAAATATCTTCCTGCCATGACAGAACTGTTCTCAAAGGGTGATGCTATTTGGAACGGACCGAAAGAATCTGAGTTTATCAGTAACAATTACGGCTTGTCTGAAAATGTATCCATAGATTACGGTATTATGGAAAAGGCGTCGAATGTATTTGTTCTGCCGGTGGATTTTGGCTGGAATGACCTGGGTACCTGGGGTGCACTTTTTGATAAGCTGAGCAAGGATAAAGATAACAATGCAGTGGTAAATGCCCTGACCTTTTGTGAAGGAGCAAACAACAACATGATCAGTTCACTGCAAGGAAAAAGAATTGTCGTCAGGGGCCTTTCAGATTTCATTATTGTCGATACGGCCGATACCCTCCTGATCCTGCCCAGAACAGAGGAACAGGAAATAAAACATATTTCTGCTCAGGTTATCAGCTGCAAAAACTAAACCCTGATTTAAATAACTACCGTGGAATTATGACAGATATGGGAAACACTTCAGTTCCGAATAAAAACTTGAAGGAACAACCGGTTCAGTCGGAACTAAACCCCCGTAATTTCTTTGTCAGGTTAAAAAAGTTCCTTTATGAGGTATTGGACCTGAAACACAACACAGACCTGGAAGCAACCAATAACCTGATCGTGGAGGGTATTTCTATGCAGGGCCATACCGCATGGATCCTGATCTTTTCAATACTCATAGCTTCCATTGGTTTGAATGTAAGTTCAACCGCCGTTGTGATTGGCGCCATGCTGATATCACCGCTTATGGGACCCATTTTGGGCGTGGGCTATGCGCTGGCCATCAATGATATGGACACCCTGAAAAAATCGCTGACCAATCTGGGTATAATGATCGGCCTGGGCCTGATCACCTCTTTCGTATTCTTCAGCTTTCCCATTTTCAGCGAGGCCACCCCGGAACTGCTCGCCAGAACCAAACCTGATGTGCGCGATGTGCTCATCGCCTTTGTTGGCGGTCTGGCACTGATCATCGCAATATCCAGACCTACACCACAATTCAATACCGTTGCCGGTGTTGCCATAGCGACTGCTTTGATGCCTCCGCTTTGCACTGCCGGATTCGGACTGGCAACAGGAAATATAAAATACTTTGGTGGAGCCATGTTTTTGTTCACGATCAATTCTATTTTTATTGCCTTTGCCACTTTTACAATTACCAAGTACCTGGATTTTCCAATGAAACAATACCTGATTGAGGCCAAAAGGAGAAATATATCCCGGTTCGCTTCCGCCCTGGCATTTGCAATTTTTTCGTTCAGCATCTTTTTGTTTTATGAACTATGGTTACAAAATCAATACATGAGCAGGGCCAATGATTTTCTCAATGACCTGAGAAATGAGGGGGTAAACATCATCAGAGATAACAAGGAAAGCATAGATTATGAAAACAAAAAAATAGAATTATACGTTTTTGGTGAGGCTTACAGTGATAAGGATATCGGCAGGTGGCAGAAGCTGATGGAACAAAAAAGACTGATGGATACAGAACTTAAGGTGTACCAGGGACAAACAAATATGAACATGCAACAGGATGTTGAGGAAATCAAATCCTTGTATATGAGCAATTACAAGCTACTTTCTGAAAAAGAAGAAAGCCTTGTTTCAAAGGACAAAAGAATTGATGAACTGGAGACCTTGTTAAAAAAGCACTACGGTGCCGGGCTTTTGTTTGAGCAAATAACGGATGAGATCAGGATCAACTATACCGGTTTGGAGAAACTGGGCTATGCGAAGGAATATGTCACGAACTTCAGCAAGGTGGATACCTTGAACGTGTTTTTTGTAAAATGGGCCGGGAATATCAAAGAAGAGGACAGGTTGCAGCATGAACAAAAGCTGAAGCTCTGGATGGAATCCAGACTTAATGTGCGCCCCGTTGAGATCAGGCGCTACGATTGAGTTCCATGGAATTGCAAACGGAAGTAATTTAAAAATAGGTATTTATCAATTGTCTTTGATATAAACTTCCCTTACTTTTTTAAACAGATTGGAAGAGTACACAAAGTTTGTAACGGCTTCATTATCCGTTTTAAAAATGTTCTTACTGGAGCCTTCCCATACTTTCAGTCCATCCTTCAAAAAGATGATCTTCTCACCGATTTCCATTACCGAGTTCATATCATGCGTATTGATCACCGTGATCATCTGGTATTCATCGGTGATCTCTTTGATCAGGTTATCAATGACTATGGCGGTCTTTGGGTCCAGCCCTGAATTGGGCTCATCGCAGAACAAATATTTTGGATTCATCACAATGGCCCGGGCTATAGCTACCCTTTTTTGCATTCCTCCGGATAGCTCTGCTGGAAATTTATTGTTCACATTTTCCAGATGAACCCGGTTCAAAACAAAATTTACCCGGTCAAGCATTTCTTCCCGGCTCTGGTTTGTGAACATTTTAAGGGGAAACATGATGTTGTTTTCTATGGTTTCTGAATCAAACAAGGCGCCGCTTTGAAATACCATGCCCATTTCCTTGCGAAGATTCCTTTTATCATCTTTTTCCATTTTGCTATAAGGCCTGCCATCATAGGTTATATCCCCGCCATCCGGTTCCAGCAAGCCCAAAAGGCATTTTAAAAAGACGGTCTTTCCCGACCCACTGGCGCCAATGATCAGGCTGGTATCTCCCTGTTTGAATTCGGCAGAAATACCCTTCAATACCTCGAGGTCGTCGAAACGTTTATATAAATTCGTTACTTCTATCATTTAGCCTAAAAGCATTTGGGTTAAGAAATAATTGAAAACAATGATCGTTACACTGGTCCAGACAACTGCTTTTGTGCTGGCTTTTCCCACTTCGATAGAGCCGCCTTTTACATAATATCCGTAAAAGGAGGGAATAGTGGCGATCAGAAAAGCAAATACCACCGTTTTCTTCAGTGCATACCCTATCAGATAGGGTCTGAAATCCAGGCGGATACCATTTACGTAATCTTCAACGGAAAAAAGTCCGGTTACCAGAGCTGCAACATAACCACCAATAATACCGAGTATCATGGCCAAAGTGATAAGAAATGGATAAAAGAACACCGCAGCAACAATTTTTGGTAAGACGAGGTGGTTCAGGGTGTTGACACCCATCACCTCCAAAGCGTCTATTTGCTCTGTAACACGCATGGTTCCGATACTTGAAGTAATATAAGATCCAACTTTACCTGCCAGGATAATCGACATAAAAGTTGGAGCAAATTCCAGCACGATCGACCGGCCTGTTGCAAAACCGATCAGGTATTTGGGTATCCAGGGATTATCGACGTTCAATCCGGTTTGAATAGCAACAACACCACCGACAAAGAAAGATATAAAAGCTACGATTCCGAGGGATTTTAATCCGAGTTCTTCGATTTCCCTGAAAAGATTTTCCCTGAAGATCGATCCTTTTTGGGGTCTCCTAAAAACCTCAGCAAGCATGATAAAATATTTACCTATGTTATAAAGATAGACCATAAAATATTTATTGGCTAAAGTATAAAAATTTGGGTTGATCCCTTAATCATGACCCTATATTTCTTTTGAAATGGGGTAAATTGTCTACTTTTACCTATCAGAAAATTCCAAGATCATGAAAAGCCTGTTTTTTTATTTATTCTTTATTACATCAGTATTTGCGACCTGGTCTCAGGTGAGATTTGAGCAGGAAAAACCCAAGCTGGTAGTGGGAATCGTAGTGGACCAAATGCGCTATGACTTTCTGACCAGATTTTATCCTAAATACGGTCAAGAT
>JBFYPZ010000028.1:0-19231 GCA_041303035.1 Flavobacteriaceae bacterium | reverse complement strand
TGGCGTGACGCGATAGCCGGGCTACGCTACACCCCGAGGTGTATTGTCAATCTTCTTTCGGTATTGGCAGTATATTCTGCACATATCCTGAACTTAGTTCACTTTTTATTATGTAAAAGTACTTAAACAAACACTTACTTTCGATCCCAAGCTGCCTTCACGCACATGGCGTGACGCGATAGCCGGGTTGCGCTACACCCCGAAAAAATTGCGGAGAGACAGGGACTCGAACCCTGGCAACGGTTACCCGTTGACAGATTAGCAATCTGCTCCATTACCACTCTGGCACCTCTCCAATGCAATTTTAAATTGCGGAGGCAAATGTAATAAATAATGAAGAGTATAAATACACATTTTTTCGATTTTTTTAAAAAAAGATAAATAGACATAATTAATCTTTTCACCTGCACTATGTTATAAATTAAATGGGTTTTTTATTATATTTGAGTTATATTTGTCTTAATTAATAAAGTCCATTAAAAACAAAAAAAGAATTCAAATGAAAAAAATCTATTCTATTATTGCCATACTGACATTGATCTTTTTGGCAGGCTGTTCTACGGTTAAAGTTACTGATGCATGGAAGGATGACAGTCTTTCCGGCATTACAAAGGAAAAAGTTATAGTCATTGCAAGAACCGATGACCAAGTATCGCGTCAGCGATTTGAGCAGGAAAT
Organism: Flavobacteriaceae bacterium; assembly: GCA_041303035.1. Lineage (GTDB taxonomy): Bacteria > Bacteroidota > Bacteroidia > Flavobacteriales > Flavobacteriaceae > Namhaeicola. The sequence goes on along the minus strand of JBFYPZ010000028.1, from coordinate 18,553 downwards.
TGCTGCTGCATTAAAAAGCACAGGGGTTAATGCGGTGGAGAGTTATACCAAATTTCCAGCAACAATACACAATGAAAAGAGATCTGAAGAGGAAATTCAGAAGATTGTTTCCATAATCAAGGCAGAAGGCTTTAATGTGATATGCCTTACCGTTTTACGCGATGCGAGCACTGAAATCGTTTCTTCACAAACCGGAGGTTACACTACCGGCGGTTATTATCCATCTCACTATGGAGGATATTACGGAAGTTTTGGAGGGTATTATGGAAGTGTTTATTCTCCTTATGGTTATGGCTACGGCGGAACTTATGTTCCTGCTGAAACAAGAACCTATGAATCAACAACCTATAAAATTGAAACAACTTTTTATGATCTCACAAGAGAGGCAGGAAAACAGTTGGTAGGAGTGATCAGTACCGATGTTACAGATCCAAAGAGCGCCGGCAAACTTGCCCCTGAATACGGAGCTACAATCGCCAAAGAGGTGAAAGCCGCTCAAAAAAGATAATAAAGCATATCTATGAAGACCGGGAAACCGGTCTTTTTTTTTGCGCATAAATCAACAAGAGAAAGATGTGAGATGTGAGATTTGAGATTTGAGAATCAAGAACCTAGCGACAGTAGACAGGAAAAATTAGTATTGAGTAGTGAGTATTGAGTATTGAGAAAGAATCAAGAGACAGGAGACAGGAGACAGGAATCAGGATAACATGTTATGGGGATATGAAATATGTGGCATTGAGATTACTTTTTACTTTTGCCTATTACTTTTGCCTTTTTACTTTATCTTTATCCTTATTCTCAGAATTTTCACACAATAATTTTGGTTCCCTCACTGGTTTAACTCATTCATGATTACCTGATAAGCTTCAGTCTTTCCCTGTGCCTGATAAATCAAAGCCAACAGGTATTTGTAGTCCGGGTTTTGTGGCTCGATGCTAATCGCTTCCTTTATTACAGGTACAGCTTTGTTGTATTGCTTCTCCTGAAAATAGTAGGTAGCCAGGTTGTATTTGATTCGCGGATCTTTCCGGTCCAGTTGCGTTGCTTTGATCAAGTCATTTGCGGCCTTTTCTTTTTGATTCATTTCAAAAAAGACCAGGGCTCTTAAAAAATAGGGGCGAGCGGAGGCCCGATCAAATCTTACATAGGTATTTAAGGTTTGCAGAGCCTTTTCATTCTCTCCGTTTAAACTATAGGCAGAAGCCAAATTTGAATAAACCGGCAGGAGCAGGCTATCGAGGTTGATTGCCATATTGTAATGTTTAATGGCCGTTTTCAGGTCATTTTTTTGCAGATAATAATCTCCCAACTGCAAGCGACCGGTGGCAAAATCGGCATTTGTATAGATCATTGTTTCCAGTTCGCTTTGTGACTTTTTAAGAGTAGCTTGTTCGTCTGCCGTTAAGGTATTCAGATCCAGGCCAACGGCAAGCTGAGCTGCGCCAATCCTCACGAGGCGCGTTGGATCATTCGAGGCTTTTACAGCCTGTTCCTGGCGTTGTTGTGGAGCTGTTCTTCTGAATTCCATCAGCGCAGCATACCTTACCATCGGAGATGCATCGTTTAATGCCGGCAACAGTGCACCAAGTTGTTCAGCATGATCGTAATTCAGATTGTCAATGGCAGTAGCCCGGGCAATTGCCGGATAATTGAGATCCGTTATAAAAGCTTCTATTCTCTTTCGGTCGGCATCATTTAAGTTTTCTTGAGTACTCAGTAAAAGCAGGTCAGAAAAGTGGTCTTTACGCCTGGATCCATACCATTTAACCACATAATCTGCAGCCCATTGGTCCGTTTTGTCTTTATGACAACCCGTGCAGGCATTTGGCGTTTTGTAAACCACGCTTTGATCTGGCCTTGGCACCCTGAAACTGTGATCTCTTCTGAAATCATTGCCCATATAGTATTTGCCGGTCATATGGCAATTGATGCACAAAGATTCCTCGGTATTTTGTTTGTGAAAATGGTGTTCCGGGGTATCGTATTTTGGAACATGGCATTGTAAACACAGTGCATTGCCTGATTTTTTCAGTTTTAAAGAATGTATGTTGTGGCAATCATTGCATTTGATATTGTTTTTATACATGGCGCTTTGCATAAAGGACCCCAATTCATAATCCTCATCTTTAAACTGACCGTCGCCATGGTAGAAATCGGTGGTTATATTCTGTAGCAGGTACTGGTCAGTGAAGTTCATTCCAGGCACCAGGTTTTCTGTAAGTTTACTTCTTCTGGCATGGCAGGGTGCACAGATATTGAGTTGTTCGGGTTGCAATTTACCCTGGCCGGCCCAGGGGTCTTTTCCTTTTTTCCCCTCTCTTGCCCAGCTTACGTGGTTTACACCGGGTCCATGGCAGCTCTCACAGCTCACATTGATTACAGAATAAGTGGTATTAAACGAATCCTTTTCAACATTATAATTTTTTTTCAGATTGGTGGAATGGCATTCTGCGCACATGGTATTCCAGTTCTGCGCTCTGTTCGTCCAGTGCAGCCAGTCGTGGGTTGCGATGGTTTGACCTTCGTACTGATGAAACCATTTTTTATTTACTGTATCCCAGGTAACACGCAAGACTTGTTTTTTCCCTTTTTCAAAATCAACCAGGTATTGTTGCAGCGGTGTGTAACCGAATGCATAGGTGATCCGGTATTTTATCAGGGTGCCGTCAATCTCTTTAACTTCAACAAAAAAATTTCCGTTTTCCTTGTAAAAATGATAAGCCACTTTATCGAGGCTTACCCTGTGATTGTCAAAATTTCCCAGTATGGTGGAATCACCTGCTACCTGCATGGCGAGGTCATGGTGAGATCCTTTCCAGTCCTTATAGGCCTGCTCGTGACATTCCACGCAATTCGCATCGCCCATATAGCCGTCAATATAGGTCTCATGGTGCTTGGTAAGGCGGCCGTATTCACCATCGTTTTTTCCCTTGTTGCAGGAAACGATTATAAGAGAAAGAAACAGGAAAAATAGTTGTACCGGGCGGTTATTCATCAGTATGATTTTCAGTACAAATATAAAACATTGGGCATTAAAAACTTTTATTTGAGGATAAAGAAATTCTTTGATCCTTAAAATATAAAGAGAAGTTGTTCTTATTGAAAATGTCCTGCGGATTATAAAATTTCGCCTACATCAGGCTTATTTAAATTCACTGATAAATCTCAATTTCACTGTCGGGTATTTGTCAAGGGTCATCTGCACCGTAAAAGCAGAATCGGCCAAAAACACGAGTTGCCCTTTTTTATCTTTGGCCAGATATCGTTGTTTGACTCTTTTGAATTCTTTAAATTCTTCATTATTGGGATCCTCCGGATCAACCCAGCAGGCCTTGTGCACATTGAGGTTTTCATAGCTGCATTTGGCGCCATATTCATGCTCCAACCGGTATTGGATTACTTCAAATTGCAGAGCCCCCACGGTACCAATTACTTTTCGGCCGTTGAGATCGAGCGTGAACAACTGGGCAACCCCTTCGTCCATTAACTGATCCAAACCTTTGGCCAGCTGTTTGGCTTTCATCGGATCTGCATTGTTCACATAGCGGAAGTGTTCAGGAGAAAAGCTCGGTACACCCTTGAATTCCAGAACCTCTCCTTCGGTAAGTGTATCACCAATACTAAAGGTACCTGTATCATGCAAGCCAACTATATCTCCAGGAAAAGACTCTTCTACTACCTCTTTTTTTTCGGCAAAAAACGCATTGGGACTGGAGAATTTCAATTTTTTCCCTGATTTCACGTGCAGGTAATTTGTATTTCTTTTGAAAATACCGGAGACTATTTTTACGAAAGCAAGCCGGTCTCTGTGGTTGGGGTCCATGTTGGCGTGAATTTTAAACACAAAACCCGTAAAAGTCCTTTCTTTGGAATCCACCAGTCGGGTATCCGCCATTTTTGGTTGCGGGGAAGGAGCTATTTCAATAAAACAGTCCAGCAATTCCTGTACTCCAAAATTGTTTAAGGCTGAGCCAAAGAATACAGGCTGCAATGTTCCATTCATATAGGCTTCCCGGTTAAATTCAGGATAAACCTCATGGATAATTTCGAGTTCATCTCTCAGGTTATCGGCAGATTTTTCGCCTATAGCTTTTTCCAGCTCGGGGTTATTGAGATCGTCAAAAACAATTCCTTTTGACAATTTCTGTTTGTTCTCGGGTGAAAAAAGATTTAATTTTTTTTCCCAGATATTATAAATACCTTTAAAATCGTAACCCATACCAATCGGAAAGCTTAGGGGTGTTACCCTTAAGTTTAATTTTTTCTCCACTTCATCCATCAGATCAAAGGCGTCTTTTCCTTCGCGGTCGAGTTTATTGATAAAAACGATCATCGGTATATTCCGCATGCGGCATACTTCCACGAGCTTTTCAGTCTGCTCTTCAACACCTTTGGCCACATCGATTACCACAATTACGCTGTCAACAGCGGTTAGGGTTCTGAATGTGTCCTCGGCAAAATCCTTATGCCCCGGAGTATCCAGGATGTTGATCTTCCGGTCGCGGTAATTAAAGGCAAGAACAGAAGTAGAAACAGAGATTCCACGTTGCCGTTCTATCTCCATAAAGTCTGAAGTGGCCCCTTTTTTGATCTTATTGCTTTTCACGGCACCGGCCTCCTGTATGGCACCACCGAAAAGCAGTAATTTTTCTGTCAGCGTGGTTTTACCTGCATCGGGGTGAGATATGATACCAAAGGTCCTTCTTTTCTCAATTTCTTCTAAAAAACTCATTTTTGCACTTTTGAGGCGCAAAATTACAACAAAGGGATGAATAAAGTAACAGGACCTGAAAAGTTGGGTAAAACAATTACTTGCCTGAATGCAGGTTATTCAGACTTTTCATCCGGTTTAGTTCAGGACCTTAATTTCCATAAATACATCATCAATTGGCCATTCATCTTTTCCTGTTTTAAGAGAAGCAATGCGGTCAATTACAGAAAATCCGTCAATTACTTGTCCGAAAACAGTGTGCTCCCCATCGAGATGGTGGGCACCATTCTTATTTTGAACGATATAAAATTCGAAGGAGTTGGACAATTTATTGGGATTGTTTTCCCAATCCCGGGCAGCAGCAACCGCACCGTATTTGTGTTTCAGTTCCGGCATGATCTCGGCCGGAACCCTGTAATTGTGGTACTTGTTACGCATGCCCAGGGTACTCAGGTTTTCGGAATTCCCGCCCTGAATGATAAAATCAGGAACAACACGATAAAAACAGGTGGTGTTAAAATATCCGATCTTTGATAAAAAAAGAAAATTTGCCTTATGCAGTGGTGTTTCTTCATAAAGTCTAACTGTTATATTGCCCAGTCTGGTTTTGATGCGAACCTGGTCAGATTTGGACTCGCGGCCGTATTGGCTAAGAAATGCAACCGTATTTTTTTCATTCAGACTGTCCGATTCAATAGTTTTATTTGCTTTCTTTGGTTGAACAGGTGCTTCTACTGTTGAATCAGTACTTTTTGATTGTTCTTTTTTAGCACAAGACAATAATAGTATTGTTATCATTATCAGTACTTTAAATATTTTCATATAAATAAAGATTATTTTTTTCCTCAAAGATAAATTAAATCTGCAGGTACAAAAAAACAAGCTTCAATTTTGTAAATTTGTATTTATGAATGAAGAAACTTTAATTCTGGTAAACGAAGCAGATGAAGAGATAGGCCAAATGGCCAAACTCGAGGCTCACCAAAAAGGAATATTGCACAGGGCTTTTTCACTTTTTATTTTTAATTCAAAAGGCGAATTACTCCTTCAGCAAAGGGCAATGCACAAATACCATTCTCCCGGTTTATGGACAAATACCTGCTGTAGCCACCAGAGAGCAGGTGAAACCAATAAGGAGGCCGGAAAAAGAAGGCTGGCCGAAGAAATGGGGTTTTCCTGTGAACTCAAGGAGGTATTTAGTTTTATTTACAAGGCTTCTTTTGATAATGGTTTGACAGAACATGAATTGGATCACGTAATGGTAGGTCAGTATGAGACGGACCCGGTCATAAATACGGAGGAAGTGATGGAATTTAAATGGATTACCTTATCTGATTTAAAACAGGATATGGAAAAACATCCTGAGAAGTACACTGCCTGGTTTAAAATAATACTGAACGAATACATGCAAAGATTGGTGTAAATATGAAAGTTACGGTTAACAGAAAAGCACATTTTAATGCCGCTCACAGACTTTATAATCCTGCCTGGACGGAGGACAAAAACAACGAGATCTTTGGAAAATGCAACAATCCCCATTATCACGGGCATAATTATGAACTCATCGTTTCGATAACCGGGGAGATCGATCCGGGAACAGGCTATGTAGTTGATATGAAATGGTTAAAAGACCTTATCTTTGAAGAGATAGAAGAGCGTTTCGACCATAAAAATCTGAATGAGGAAGTGGCTGAATTTAAATCGCTTATACCAACAGCAGAAAATATAGTTGTCGTGATTTGGAATATATTGTGGCCAAAGATCAATAAAGATCATAACCTCGAAATAACCCTTTACGAAACACCCAGGAATTTTGTCAGTTATCGGGGAACCTAATCAAAAAAGTTTTTTCAAATGTCCTGATGGCCTCAAATATAATTTCAAATGAAATTTACCGTGTATAAATTCATCACCATAGTTGTATTATTTGTTGGTTTAATCTTTGTAATCACACAGCAGATGTCGAATCAGAAAAAAATTGAAGTCGGAGACAGAATACCCTTGTTCAGCCTGAAAGACCAGGACGGAAAGGAATTTTCGGTAAAAGAACATGTTGGCAAAAAAAAATTGGTGATCTATTTCTACCCCAAAGATGATACTCCGGGCTGTACCAAAGAGGCCTGTAAATTCAGGGATGAGTTTGAGGTTTTTCAGAATCTGGAAACAATAATCATTGGAATAAGTGCAGATGATGTAAAAAGTCATAAAGATTTTGCAGAGAAATACAGGCTGCCATTTACGCTGTTATCCGACAGCAATAATGAGGTGAGAAGAGCATTTGGAGTACCCGGAGAACTCTTTGGAATGGTCCCCGGCAGAGTAACCTATATAGTTGATTTGGAAGGTAAAGTACAATATATCTTCAACAGTTTGTTTAAGGCTGAAAAACATATAGAGGAAGCCAAAAGGATACTTTCCCAATCAAAATAAAAGCCTTTCTAATTTAATTTCCGACACACTTGTTAAAATATCAAATCAGGTATCGCTCATAATAATGATTCAATTCTTCAATCAGGGTATTTTTATCCTCTTCCTCCAAAAGGGAGTATTTAAAGGAATTTTTGGCCAGGTTATAGATATTCCAGCGACTTAGATCCAGCGCTTTTTGTAACTCTTCAAAATTTTTGTTGAGGTAGCCGCCAAAATAAGACGGATCGTCAGAATTTACTGTAACGCTCAAACCCAATTGCATCATCTTTTTAATGGGGTGTTCTTTTATATCTGTAACAACTTTAAGTGCCAGATTCGAAAGAGGGCATACCGTTAGCGCAATATCCCTTTCAATAATTTCCTCGACCAGGTTTGGATCCTGCAGGCAGTTGTTGCCGTGGTCAATTCTTTCAATCTGCAGCAGATCCAGGGCTTCCCAAATATATTCTGCATCGCCTTCTTCGCCTGCATGTGCCAGTGGAATATACCCTTCTTCAACTGCCGCTTCAAAAACCCTGACAAACTTTGAGGGTGGGTTTCCTTTCTCGGAAGAATCGAGTCCAATAGCTGTGATCTTGTCTCTGAATGGTCTGGCTTGTTCCAGGGTGAGAAAGGCTTCTTTTTCTGAAAGGTGGCGTAAAAAACTCATGATCAGGAGGGAAGAAATACCGAAATTCTTTTTAGCATCAGCACAGGCTTTAGATATACCATTGATCACCGTTTCAAAAGGGATGCCTCTGTGGGTATGCGTTTGGGGATCAAACATGATCTCAGTATGCCTGATGTTCTGTTCTAAGCACTTTTTAAAATATTGATAGGTGAGATCGTAAAAATCCTGTTCCCTGATCAATACCTGCGCACCCTGATAATAAATATCCAAAAAGTCCTGTAAACAAGTGAACTGATATGCTTTTTTGATCTCTTCTACTGTGGTGTATGGCAATTTGATCTGATTTCGTTTCGCGAGTTCGAACATAAGTTCAGGTTCAAGAGTGCCCTCTATATGTAAATGTAGTTCAGCTTTAGGCAAATTTTTAATAAAATGCTCCATCGGTTTTAATTTTTACAAACCTAAAAGTATAAAAAATAATCCATTCACGATAGTCCGGATTCGTTAATATTCAAATAAAATTTTAACTATCTTTGGAGTTCACATCTAAACAATAATTATTTTAGTACAAATATATTTTATCAAACTAACATATTGTTTTTTAATTGATTATGTTAAATTATATTTAGTATTACTTCATTTAAAAATAAAAAAATAATTACGGATACTTCAATCATTATACCGGTCAAGAGGTCAATTTAAAAAAGAAAACACAGTCCATAAATCATAAAAAATATGAAAATCATAGCCATGATACCGGCAAGGTATGACTCGACCAGGTTTCCTGGAAAATTAATGAAAGATCTGGGAGGCAAATCCATTATTTCCCGAACTTATGAAGCAGCCAGACACACTGAATTATTCGATGAAGTATATGTGGTAACAGATAGCGAAGCCATTAAAAATGAAATTGAAAGAGCAGGAGGAAAGGTTGTCATGAGTAAAAAGGAGCATGAATGCGGCTCTGACAGGATCGCTGAGGCAGTGGAATTTATGGATATCGATATTGTGGTCAATGTGCAGGGAGATGAACCCTTTATAAAAAAGGAACCCCTGCAGGCTGTTCTGGAAGTATTTAAAGGAAAAGATGCCGCCAGGATCGATCTGGCCTCGCTGATGCAGGAAGTTACAGACTGGGAACAAATATCCGATCCGAATTTGGTAAAAGTCGTTGTGGATTATCAAAATTTTGCCCTCTACTTTTCCCGCTCACCCATACCATACCCAAGAGACAGGCAATCAGGTGTACGGTATTTTAAACATATTGGCGTTTACGCGTTCAGAAAACAGGCCCTTATGGATTTTTACAGACTGCCCATGCGCAGCCTGGAAGCTACAGAAAAACTCGAAAACCTCCGTTATCTTGAATATGGTAAAAAAATAAAAATGGTTGAAACTGAATTTAAAGGTATAGGTATCGACACGCCTGAAGATCTGGAAAAGGCAAAAATATTTTTACAAAAATAATCTGATTACCAATGAGTTATAGTAAAATAAAAACCATTGCTTTCGACGCCGACGATACCCTTTGGGTCAATGAAACCTATTTCAGAGAAACCGAGGAAAAATTTTGCAAACTGTTGTCATTTTACGATACCGAAAACAAGATTGACCAGGAACTGTTTAAAGTGATTATCAGGAATCTGCCCTTATACGGTTACGGGTCAAAGAGTTTTGTCTTATCCATGATAGAATCTGCCCTCGAATTATCGGATTATTCCATACACCCGCGCCTGATCGAAAAAATATTGGACCTGGGCAAGGAAATACTGCAGCATCCCATACATTTACTCGATGGGGTTCCAGAAGTTTTAAGCGATTTAAATGGTAAGTACAAACTGATCGTAGCTACCAAGGGTGATCTGCTGGAACAGGAGCAAAAATTACATAAATCCGGTTTACTGCAATACTTTCACCATATCGAGATCATGAGTGAAAAAAGACCTCAGGATTACCAGAAACTGATCAGGCATTTGGATATCCGGCCTGAAGAATTTCTGATGATCGGAAATTCTTTAAAATCCGATATACTTCCATGTCTTCAGATTGGAGCCATGGCAGTTCATGTTCCGTTTCACACCACCTGGATCTATGAAGAAATATCGGTGAACAGCGACTGGAGTGAAAAATACAGAACCATTAATAAGCTGTCTGAAGTACGCGATTTGTTAAATGGCCCTTAGGATTTAACTGATAATTAACACAAGGCGGGCAAAGGTTTTGTCAATTCACCTTTCTATGTATTTTGTTTAGACTATCTTTGCCGGCGAAAATTGAACCTATTAAAAATATAATTTATACGTATTATGGCGAGTATTCAAGATTTAAAAAAAGATGTCAATACAGTTTTATCCAGTGTAATTGACGAATGTACTATAGAACAGTTAAGTGCTGATGACAAGAAAAGCCAGCAACTGGAAAAAATAATTGACGAGTCTATTGAAGTTTTTGATTCGATCATTGAAAAAATAAATCAAAAAAAGGTGGAGAACAGGGCGAATCATTTAAAGGCTGTAAAAAATGAATTACAGGAGAATGCCAACAGACTCCTGGAAAAAATAGCAAAACTTTAACTATCTCAATCAAAATTTAAAATAAGAATTTTATACTTTTAGAAGATATAATTCGTTCTATTTTAAATTAAAATTGTTATGCCAAGAGCCATTTTTGAGTATACCAAAACGGTTCTTAAAAAAGTTAGTTTTGATGTTGAATTGTTTTGCAAAGAACTTGACAAGGCAATTAAGCGCTTACTGCCTTTTGAAATAGAAGAACTCAGACTTTGGTTGTTGAAATTTACTGAAAACAAACCGGAACTTGTAGTTTGTTTTGCTGTTATCAAAAATACGAAAAGGGGGCTTTAGCCCCTTTTTTTATGCAGGGGACTGATCACTTTGACATCGTGAAAAGCAATAGCCCCAAGTATAACGCCTTCAATGCTTTTTTTAAGTGCTTCGATCAGTTGAATTTTCAGTTGAGAGCGGTGATAGATCAGACTAATTTCCCTTGCCGGAACTGTTCCTTCAAAGGGTCTCAGTCTGGTTTTATCTTTCTCTGAGAGGTCAAGTGTATGCAGATAGGGCAGGAGGGTCATGCCCAAACCTTCTTTGGTGAGCTTGATCAGTGTATCAATATTTCCGCTTTCCATAGTGAAATGCTGGTCATTGCCGGTTTGTTGTGATTTACATATATTGATGATATTATCTCTAAAGCAATGTCCGTCTTTAAGCAAAAGAATGTCATTGATATCCAGATCTTCTTCCCTGATCGTTTCTTGTTTTATCAGTCTGTGCTTTTCCGAAATAAAGCCTACAAAAGGCTCATAGAACAAAACGCTTTCCTTGATCACAGCGTTTTCAAGGGGAGTGGCGGCTATTCCTGCATCCAAATGTCCGTCGGTCAGTTTTTTAACTATTTCATCGGTCGTCAGTTCCTCTATGACCAGGTTTACTTTATTGTATTTTTTTAAAAAAGTTTTAAGGAACAAGGGCAGTAAGGTTGGCATTATGGTTGGAATCAAACCCAATCGGAACTCACCACCCACAAACCCTTTTTGCTGATCAACAATATCCTGAATGCGGTTGCTTTCGTCGACAATTAGTTTGGCCTGAAGGGCAATTCTTTCTCCGATCGGTGTCAATTCCAATGGTTTCTTCTTTCTGTTAAAAACGGAAACACCCAATTCTTCTTCAAGCTTCTGGATTTGCATGCTTAAAGTAGGTTGGGTTACAAAACAATGTTCGGCCGCAGTGGTAAAATTCTGATGTTCGGCTACAGCCAATAGATATTTGAGTTGTGTAATAGTCATATAAAATATTTTGATAAAGATATCAAAACTATCAATGAAAACTATACCATAGACCGTGATTTTATGCGTAAATTTGATTGATATAACAGTTAAAACAACAAGATCATGAATAATACAATTTTAGGATTAGACAAGAAAAAAGTTGAACAATTAAGCACTGAACTCAACGAATTACTGGCAAACTTTCAGATTTATTACCAAAACCTGAGGGGTTTGCACTGGAATATCAAAGGCAAGTCTTTTTTTGAATTACACCTCAAATTTGAAGAGTTGTATACCGATGCACAAGAAAAAATAGATCTAGTAGCAGAACGAATTCTGACTCTTGAAGGAAAACCTTTACATACCTTTGAAGATTATCTAAAAACTGCCTCCGTTCCTGTAGGGAAAAATATTTCAAATGATAAGGAGGCTGTGGAGCTGGTGGTCAGCTCACTGGCAGAACTCCTCAGGGTAGAGAGACGCATCCTTACCCTGGCATCCAGTGCCGATGATGAAGGCACCAACTCGATGATGAGTGATTTTATAACTGAGCAGGAAAAAACCACCTGGATGCTCAAATCCTGGCTGGCCTGATAAACGGCTACCGCGCTTTTTAAAAAAATCTTTGTTTGGAAAAAGCCCGCTCCGGCGGGATTTTTTATTGATAAAACCGCCTGATGAGGCGAAGCACAATTGAAATAACCACACTGATGAGCAACATGGAGGTGATGGGAAAAAAAACCTTCGTATTTCCTTTTTCATATTTTATATCCCCGGGAAGATTTCCAAACCAGTTGATTAGGAAAGGAGCAAATTTAAAGATCAGTCCTGCCAAAATGAGGAGAATGCCTATAACAATAAGGATTTTATACATATCTATTTCTTTTTATTTTTTTCTTCGATCCACTTGGACAAATACTTGGTGCTTTTTACTGTTTCGGCCATAAGCATACTGCCAATAAAATTCTTATTCCGGTAAAGAACCAGGTTATCTTTAAGTGTTTCCAATTTATTAAATAACGCTGACACATAATTCTCTTTATTGAAGCAGGTATTGAGTATTTCTATTCCATTCCTCTGAGCCCCTGACCATAGGTCCTGGTCAGAATAAAGTCTCACAGATTCTATAATAAAAACTGAAAAATCATCAGTTATAAAGCCATTCCACGGCAAATTTCCGTTCATACCCTCTGCACCTAAATGTGTTGTTATACTGGGAGTTCCGTATAACATGGCCTCGAACAATTTTCCTTTTTGTCCGGCACCAAATCTGATCGGAGCCAGGCAGACCCTGGCCTTTACAAAAGCATCCTTTGCCTGGTCAACCGGCCCGATCACAAAAAAGCCCTCCTTCTCATTGTGCAGTTTTAGCATGGCAGCATCACAGTAGGCACCATAAATAAAAAGGTTCACTTCCGGAAGCTTTTCCCTGATGACAGGCCAGATTCTTTGTTTCAGGTCGAGCACGGATTGCCTGTTGGGTTCATGCCTGAAATTACCGATCGTCATGAAATCCTTTCTCGCTTCAAATGAAGGATATTGCTGTAGTTCTTCTTCCGATACAGGATCTGAAAGGAAGGGCAGATGACATAACAATTGCGGGGTGATATGAAAGTGCTCTTGCAACAGGCTCATCTCCGCATCTGAAATGATCAAGGACAAATCACAACGGTATATACTGGCGATCTCCCTTTTTGCAATCTCATCATTCAACACAGCCTGAATAAAATCTTGATCACTTTGCAGGAGTGATCTTCTAGTATTGCGCAAAAAATGGAGGTCCTCGGTATCCAGTATCCTCAGGGCTCCCGGACAAGCTTCCGCCACCCTCCAGCCAAATTGTTCTTCGCTGATAAAGCGGTCAAAAAGCACCAGATCCGGCCGGACAGAAAGTAACAATATATCAAAAGTACTGCTGTTCAACTCAATTTCCAGACAATCTATGCCGAGTAAATTCAAATCAAAACTCCGTTCATTCTTGGTGGCAGTACTTCCAAAATATACTTGATCACCGCGCTCCAAAAATAAATCCAACACCTGCAACATCCTTTTTCCGGCTGCAGTGGATCTTGGCTCAGGCCAAACCAATCCAATTACTAATATATTCAATGTTAAATGATTAACAAGTTTAATTTATACTTTAAATTTAATAATATTAATCCAAAGACAGTACCATTTATTAAACAATAACACGGCTGACCGGCTATAAATGTACTTATTTTTTATACATCAAAAATGTCTGCTTCATCTTGTCAATTACAAAATAACCATGCCAGCGTTCTTAAAATTGACCTTCTATTCTTTATATTTGTTTTCAAAATCCAGGCGGTGAAAGTAAAAAAATATTCAGGCGACCTTGTTGAATTTGATATCAATAAGTTAAGGAACTCACTTAAAAACGCAAAGGCTTCAGAACCACTTATTGAATCTATACTGAAAGAAGTGTCGGAAAGATTATATGATGGAATCAGCACCAAACAAATTTACAGTCTGGCGTTTGGCATGTTGAAACCAAAAAAAAATGCCATCGCTTCCAGGTATAAATTAAAACATGCGATCATGGAGCTGGGGCCCTCAGGCTATCCCTTCGAAAAATACGTGGCTGCCATACTGGAAGCTCAGGGATTTAAAGCGGAAACAGGAATACAGGTTAACGGACATTGTGTAAGCCATGAAGTGGATGTAATCGCCACAAATACGCACAAACAGTATATGGTAGAATGCAAATACCACAACACCCAGGGACGTGTGAATGATGTAAAAGTTCCTCTGTACATACGATCCAGATTTGTCGATATCAACACACAGCACAAGCATGAAAATGGCCATAAGGCAATTTTTCAGGAGTGCTGGATCTTTACAAATACCCGGTTTTCAATAGACGCTGTGGCTTATGCCCGTTGTATGGACATAAAACTCGTCAGTTGGGATTACCCTGAAGGCGGAGGGCTGAAAGATATTATCAATCATGCCCACCTTTTTCCGGTTACTGCCCTGATGTCCCTGACCAAAGCTGAAAAGTCGGTTTTACTTGAACACGGGCTTGTAATGTGTAAAGATATTCTTGAAAAACCTGAACTTTTAAAGCTGATAAAAATTGATGCTTCAAGACATTCCAAAGTTTTAAAAGATTGCCATGATCTTTGTTGTGATGATTGAGTTCATAAGCGTATATGAAAGCTCCCTGAAGAACATATAATTTTTAAAGGAATTAATTTACTTCCAATGTAAATCTTTTCCTGTTTAGAATTCCCATTTTTCTTGTGATTGACTTATATTTATCTGCGTGCAAAAGTTATGACAAAGAAGACAAAAGATCCCTACGAAGCCTTAAAATACCCTGAATTCAATTTGTTTTTACTGATCAGGTTTGCCATGGTTTTTGCCTGGTCCATGCAGTTTGTGGTGATAGAGTGGGAGGTATACAGTCTTACGAGGGATCCCCTTTCACTTGGAATTATTGGCTTGATGGAAATAATACCCGCCATTTCCATGGCGCTGTATGCCGGACATGTAGTTGATCAGAATGAAAAAAAATCCCTGCTGGCCCTGTGTCTCCTTGGTTTTTCGGTGATCAGTCTGGGGCTGTTCCTCATAACTTGGCCGGTCATTGTAAGTGATCTTCCTAAAAATACGATTCTGTGGACGATCTATATTTTGGTTTTTTTCGGGGGGCTCATCCGCGCCTTTCTGGGGCCGACCATTTTTTCACTTTTTTCACTGATCGTTCCCAAAAAGATCTATCCCAACGCTGCGACCTGGAGCAGTTCCGTATGGCAACTGGCTGCTGTGGTCGGGCCGGCCATAGGCGGTTTTTGTATACACTGGATCGGGGTACACTGGTCTTTATGCATCGTATTTACCTTAATTATATTTGCTTTGCTGGTGCTCAGCAAAATAGAAAAAAAACCCATACTGAATCAAAAGATCGGTGAACCGGTATATGAAAGTCTGAAGCAGGGCATTCAATTTGTATTTAAAAACAAAGTAATCCTCACGGCTATCAGTCTGGATATGATAGCTGTTCTTTTTGGCGGTGCCATAGCACTCCTGCCCGTTTATGCACAGGACATACTCAAGGTAGGCCCGGAAGGATTTGGAATTTTACGGGCTGCCCCGGCTGTAGGTGCCCTGATGATCATGTTTACCTCTGCACACTTTCCGCTCCATAAAAATGCCGGAAAAAAACTGCTGATGGCTATATTCGCATTTGGTTGCTGTATCATTGTTTTTGGCTTGTCTACTTCATACTGGCTATCCGTGTTTGTTTTGCTGGCAAGTGGTATTGCCGATGGAATTTCTGTGATCATTAGACAAACCATCCTGCAGATCAAAACACCGGATGCCATGCGCGGTCGTGTAGCCTCTGTAAATTCAATCTTTGTCGGTTCATCCAATGAGCTCGGAGCCTTTGAGAGCGGTGTGACTGCGAGATGGATGGGTACTGTAACTGCCGTCGTATTTGGAGGTACCATGACCCTGATCACGGTTTTATTTACAGGATTTGTCTCGCCGGATTTTCGTAAATTAGACCTCCGAAAGGATATTGAAGAACATGAAAACAGTGATTAATTTTAGATTTTAAATTAACCCAGAACAAACTTGATAATATGTATAAAAAGATCAATTGGGAGTTAGTACCCACAGAAATTGTCAATTCTAAAATGGAAAGAAAACTTGTATATGGTGATAAAATCATGGTTGCCAGAATGAAGATCAAAGATGGTTTCCGCGTGCCGCTGCACAGGCATCACCACGAACAGATCACACAGGTAATCAGCGGTACCATGCGTTTTTGGCTGGGTGAGAACCGGGAGGAAACCCTTGAACTCAGTGGGGGAGATGTCTTGGTCATACCCTCAGATCTGCCTCATGAGGCATTGATGGTTGGGGATGTTGAGGAAATGGATATCTGGACTCCACTCAGGGAAGACTGGCTGGATGGAAGCGACAATTATTTAAGAAACGACGACAATGGATCTGGGACTAAAAAATAAAAACGCTTTTGTAGCTGCATCGAGTCAGGGCTTGGGCAAAAGTGTTGCGGCAGAACTTGCCATGGAGGGCGTCAATGTGGCCATTTGTGGCAGGGATAAAGACAAGCTGGCAAAGGCGAAAAAGGAAATTGAAGATTTATCGGGAAGGCCTTGTCTTGCTCTGGCCGGTGATCTATCGGTGGAGACTGATAGGAAGTATATTTGTGAAACGGTATTAGATACCTTTAAGAAGGTCGATATTCTGGTAACAAATTCCGGTGGGCCACCACCCGGCAAATTTGAAGATTTTGACAAGGAATCCTGGAAAAAGTCCTATGAATTACTGCTTGAAAGTGTGATCTCGATGATAGACTATTTTTTGCCCGGTATGAAAAGTCAGCGATCAGGCAGGATAATTGCCATCACCTCGCAAGCGGTAAAGCAACCCGTGAACAACCTGATCCTTTCAAATACCATGCGTATATCCGTTGTTGGCCTGGTAAAATCTTTGTCCAATGAACTGGGCGCCTATAACATAACAGTAAACAATGTAATGCCCGGTTATACAAAAACAGAAAGGCTGAACAAACTGATAGAAAAAGATCCGCTCTTTTTAAAAGCTATGGATGATATACCCCTGAAGCGGTTTGCTGAACCCCATGAATTTGCGGCGGCCGTGGCATTTTTGGCCAGTGAAAGGGCCGGATACATTACGGGAATTTCATTAGCTGTTGACGGCGGGTGGATCAAAAGCAGTCTCTGACTTTGATTTGGCCGGAATGCAATTGGAAGTTTGACGATTGTGCTTTAAAATATTCATAGGGTCAGTTTATATGACTATCTGAATATTATGTTTACTTTCGCAGCGAATTAAACTTCAATGAATAAGCCCCGGTATAGTATACTCATCATAGCAGCATTTTTTGCAATTTATTTTATTTGGGGATCGACTTATCTGCTCAATAAAATTGTTGTTACCGAGGCCCCTCCATTAATGCTGGCATCCATAAGGTTCATCAGTGCCGGTATCCTTATTTTTATCATTGCTTGGGTCATGAAACTCGACTTGTCAGTCAATAAAAGGCAGTTCATCAACAGCGTGATAGCCGGGTTTTTATTTTTGAGCTACGGAAACGGCATGTTTGTCTGGGCCCTGAAATACGTCGACAGCGGTTTCGCGGCATTGATCGCTTCTTCGCAACCACTGTTCGTTTTGGTACTCATGTATTTAATTCATGGTAAGCAGATCCACCTGAAGTCATTAATCGGCGTTTTTTTAGGACTTGTCGGCATGTATTTGCTGTTTATTCAGCAGGATTTGTCTCCCGGAGGCAATAATTTTCTGGGTATAGTCATGATTTTGACCTGTGTTCTGAGCTGGAGTTACGGTAGTGTTTTTGTGGCAAAAGCGGAACTGCCGACTCACTTTTTAGTAAGCACCGGTTATCAAATGCTAACCGGCGGTATCCTTTTGATTTTTGGCAGCATCATGGTGGGCGAGCCCTGGATTTCACCGCTGGGCTGGAGCCCGAAAGCCCAGCTTTCTATGTTCCTTTTGGTCATTTTTGGGAGCATAGTTGCCTTTACGGCTTTTAATTATTTGCTCAAGGTGGTTTCGACCGAAAAAGTATCTACTTCGGCATTTGTAAATCCGGTCATCGCGCTGATCCTGGGTTGGTATATACTAGATGAAAAAATAACGGCCCAATCAGGCGTAGCCGCACTCATACTTTTGACCGGAGTCTATTTTGTAAATTCCAGAAAGCGGGATTTTTAAAAAACCGGATATCTGGAATTGTAGGGTTGGAAAATTTTGTGCTGTTGCGAAAAACTAAGGTGAAGTTTCAGAAAACTTTATACAACGAGAATAGCAATATTATTACTAACAAATAAGCCTTAAAGTTTCAAAGCCGTTATTCCTTTTAACATAATTGTTGGCGATATAGGCCTAAAGGCACTATATCTACAATTATGTCTAAATAGCCTGAAACGGCTATACAGGAATTATTGGGTATTTGTACTATAACTGAATA
>JBFYPZ010000027.1:0-19940 GCA_041303035.1 Flavobacteriaceae bacterium | reverse complement strand
GAGTCTGCCTGGTAGTGCGATAACAAAAATTCGTGTTCCTCGGCTGTTCCCACTCCTCCCTGTACGGTAATTTTTAGGTTGAGCGGTTGCTCGGGTACCAGATTGCCTTTTAGCTCCAGCGCTTTGGCCCACAGGCCATAGGCAGCTTCAACCAGCTGTGATTTTTTTTGTTTGAATTCTTCGAGAATGGGTCCTAACAGATAGCCATCAGTGGCAAAGGCGTGTCCGCCGCAGTTTAAACCCGATTCGATCCGGTATTCCGATACCCAGAGCCCTTTTTTAGCCAAAAAGCTCCCCTGTATCATGGCAGACCTGAAATCACTCACCTTGAGAATGATTTTTTTCTTAAGTTCATTCTTTGCATTTGGAAAGAAATCCTGAAACTGCTCAAAATAGCTGAACAGTCTGGGGTTCATTCCGGCAGAAAGCACAACTGATGATTCCACCCGGCTGTTTGCAAAACCTCTCAAAGCAGCATGTGCGTCATTGAATTCAACCGGAAGCTGCTCCTTACCATCAAAATTGTCCTTATCCAGTTTTGTCATGATGTTCACATCAATACTGCCCTGTGAAAGGTTATTTTCTATAAAATTCATGAGTTGGGTTTTGCAGGCTGCTCCCTGAGAAATCATATGCTCCAGACCGGTTTTCA
Organism: Flavobacteriaceae bacterium; assembly: GCA_041303035.1. Lineage (GTDB taxonomy): Bacteria > Bacteroidota > Bacteroidia > Flavobacteriales > Flavobacteriaceae > Namhaeicola. The sequence goes on along the minus strand of JBFYPZ010000027.1, from coordinate 19,288 downwards.
GATCAGAAGTTCCGGGTAACATTGCCACAAACTCCTGAAGGCTTTCCTTGCTTTCTGTGAGTTCGGTTTTAAAATCCGCAAACTTTTTCTTTACAATGGTATCGACCAGATCGAGGTAAGCGGTAATTCTTTTGGCCCTGTAATCATGAACTTTTCTTGATATTTCGTTATAAGGCAATTGAAATTTATTTGAATAAAAGGCATTCATCCTTTCGATCAGTTCATCATCCATGATAGATATTACGGAGTCAATACCAAATTTAGCTACCCTTATGGGACTGTCTATGGTATATGCCAGGCCCATGACCGGGATGTGAAAAGTATGTGTTGAAGTATTTGTAGTCATTAATGAAGAATTGTTAAAATAATTCCTCAAAGGTAACTATATAAGCTATAATCTACCTGAAATACTAGTTAATTAAATGTGAATAAAGCTACAATGGTTATATTAGATAAAACCCGGTACCTTATATTATTAAAATATTAAGAAAGCTTTTGCTTTAACCAAAACTATTTTCTTGATTATCAGGATCTCAACTGATTTTTAAACCTCCATATCCCCTCCTATGGGCAACAGGGTCAATTCTTTTTTGTGTTTGGCAAATAGCTTGATTGCTTTGTCATGGTCAATAACGATATAGCCAAAAGTGTCGTAGTGATAGCCCATAATCCTATTGCATTCCAGAAATTCAGCTGCCACTACAGCAGTATCCATGCCCATGGTAAAATTATCGCCAATTGGTAATACAGCGAGGTCAAGTTTGGTGAACATGGGTATCAGTTTCATATCCATGCTTAAGGCTGTATCTCCGGCTATGTACAAATTTCCTTCTTCGCTTTCGATCACAAATCCTCCCGGCTGGCCGCCATAGGATCCATCCGGAAAAGAACTGGTGTGAACGGCATTTACAGAGTGCAAATTGCCAAAGTCAAATTGCCAGGAACCTCCCAGATTCATGGGGTGCCCGTCAAACCCAAGGTTTTGATAATGGGTCACTATCTCAAAATTGGAAACGATTTTTGCCCTGGTTCTTTTAGCAATGGCTTCCACATCCAGCACATGGTCCTGGTGGGCATGGGTGAGCAAAATATAATCTGCTTTCAGTTTTTTGATATCGATGTCTTTTGCCAAAGGATTTGCGCTGATAAACGGATCTACAAGAATATGTATGTTCTTGATTTGTATGGCTAAGGCGGCATGGCCGAGGTAGGTGACTTTCATAAGGATCTTATTTTAGAAGGATAAATTTAAGGAATTTATGCCTCAATTTCAATGAAAAATTGAATTTAGTCCTGTTTGAATAGCAAAAGAATAGCAGATAATTACCTGCTATTCTTCATAGATTCTAAAAATTATAGGTCACGTATAGTGTAAAATTCCGCCCCGGCTCATAAATCCTTCCATTCAGCATGTCTGCACCGTTATAGGAAAAATTAAGGTGTTCATAATACGCTTTATCAAAAATATTCAAAACAGCGGCACCGATAGAAAGCCCTTTAACTGGCACAAAACCACCACTTATATCAAAAGTTGTGAAACCGGGTGTTTCTTCTTCACCAAAAGATTCCGCAACGCGGTCCTGGCTGTCTGCCAGTCTGGATTTCAGGTTGATCCAGTATTGCTGTTGGTCATATTTAATTCCGATGTGGCCCGTTAATGGCGTTATCTGTGGTAAAGGTTCATCAAAATCCTCATTTTGTCCATAGGTATAGGAAATATCTGTTTCCAGGATGATATGGGTGGTTAAATAATAATTGAAAAACGCTTCAAAACCGGTTTGATAGGCCTTTTCAAGATTGATAAATCTCTTGGCGAATTTGGGTTCCATATTGGGCATGTATTTCCTGGGTAGATTAGGATCAACAATGGCCGAGATAAAATCTTCCAGATAGGAGTAAAATACGGAAGCACCAAACTGATAATTTTCATTTTTGAATTGCCCTGACAATTCAAGTTGATAATTTACCTCAGGGTCCAGATAAGGATTGCCAACATACTCATAGGGATCTATCCCCACATTAAAATGGTTGATGTATCGCTCAATCATGTCGGCAGTTCGTATTCCCCTTCCTAAGGAGGCATTCCATCTAAAATATGGGTTTTGATACTGGTACGAAATATTTCCTCCCAGATTGACCTCTGACTGATCCTCTATTTCTCCACCATAAAGTGCCTCAAAATCGGCCTCCGGATCGTTGATGGCTGCATTGATAAAATCTGATCTCAAGCCCATGGTAATTGTGGAAGTCCCGGACAAAAGCAATTTTCCTTCTGCAAAAATACCCACATCGTTAAGCACTGCATCCTGCCAGATTTTATCAACCTTCACAACCGGGCTGGGCAATGGTTGTCCGTTGGCTATTTTAATGGTTCTGATTCTATCGCCTTCCCTGGAGGTAAAATTACCATCCAATCCGGTGTAGACCAGAATTTTATCTGCAGGTTTAAAAGCGACTTCGGCTTTACCGCCATAATTCGTGGCAAAAACATTCGAAGAAGAACCGGAAACTGCAAAACTTGGCCTGTTCTCATTGGTCATGAGATGATCCACATAAGAATAAAAACCTTTTACTGTAATGTCAGTAATATTTTCTGCAGGATTTGTGATCTTATAATCAATTCCTGCCATATAACTGTCGTCGTAAGGGGAATCCATCGGCAAACCGGCATGATCGATGTCTCTGGCAAAGGATTGTCTCCATGTCAGGCGCATCCGCTGATTATCTGAGGGGTTATAGCCCAATTTGACCGAATATTCAGTTGTAGTGAATGAGGAGGGCACTTCTGTTCCGTTGCCATCTTCATAATCTCCATAATTCCGGTAAGAACCGTTCAGTTCAAGGTCAAAAAATTCTCCTCTTTGAACCAATGAGCCCCTTCCCGTAAAATTATTGCCGTTGGTTTCATAGCCACTCTCAATAGTGCCGGAAAGCCCCATTTCCTTGTCATTCACAGATTTAGAAACCAAATTAATAACACCGCCAAAATTTTGGCCAAACCTTACTGAAAATGGTCCTTTGATAACCTCTATCTGCCCAATCTCTTCGGGTATGATATGGGTGGTGATGGGGTCCATTCTGTTTGGGCAGGCATTGGTGATCCTCAAACCCCCATCATATTGTATATTCAACTGCTCGTACCTAAAGGCCCTGAAAATGGGTTCAGCAGCATAAGCCCCACGTTTTTGGATTCCAAATCCGGGAATGTCTTTAAATAAGTCACTCACAGTTCTTGGCTGGGTAGTTGCCTTAACCTCATCAATAATAATACTTGAATGCGGAACATCATACAAGGGATCGGCCTTAACCACAATATTGTCAAGTTCAATGGAACCTTCTTTTAGAATGATTTCCATGTCTGGAACTAAATCAACCGTTCTGGCCTGGTAATTCAAACAGCTTATGGTTGCTATGCTTTGCGAACCTGCTGAAAAACTGTATTCTCCATTTTTATCAGTAGTAAAACTTTGATAACTGCCTTTTATACTGATAATTGCCTTTTCAAGGGGTTGGCCGGTCTCGTCCATAACCTTCCCATTAAAAAGAATTGTTTGGCTGGTTCCTGCTAAACTGCAAAGCAGCATGACAAGAACCAATAAATCATTCATCTTCATGATAATTGGTATAAATTAAAATTTATAATTTCTTGATTTAAATCTTTCCCAAGATTTAGTAACTATGAATTTTAATGGTAAATGGGAGGTTTGAATATGGAGAATAAAACCAATACTCCCTGAAGTTTACATGTTGAAATAATAGATTTCTTTTGGTTTGTAAAGTCAAGTAATTTGTATTCAAATGATTTGATAACCAGGGTGAAAAACCTGTCAAAATCTACTTTGGGCATCAGAGGAACAGGATTTTCCTCCCGGGAATTTTGTTGCTTGTCAAACTGACCTTCAAGGTAACACTTGCCATTGCAGGCCAAAACAGGTTTGTTTTTGTTGATGCAAAGCTCCTTGGCAATATAATCATAGTTGATCAGGTAATCAAGCACAGGCAGCACCGGACCTACCAAAGCAAGCAGGTACAGATTTAAAAAAAGATGAGCTATGACTAACTTTTTCATCAATTTAATTTCTATTACAAAGAAGACAATTTTAGCTTTTATTTTCTATGATAATTATCATTTTTTATAAAATTTGTCCCAAACCAAATAAAACGGCAAAAGCGAAGGTACTTAATGCCAGTTTTTTTAATTCAGGGTCAAGGTCCTTAGGATCTTTATTAAACCAGACAAATTTACCGTGCAAATATAATGGAGCCAGTACAATCAAAAAAAGGAATTGATACCAGGAATGAAAATTAACTGTATTGTAAATAATGGCAAACAAGAATGCCGATACCAAAAGATAGATATGGTAATACCTGGCAAATTCAGCTCCTATCTTGACCACCAGGGTTTTTTTATTGGTTTTTGTATCCGATACAACATCCCTCATATTGTTGAGATTAAGCACCCCTGCGCTTAATAATCCTATGGAAAATGCGGGCAGGAACACTGAAAGAGGCAGGGATTTTGTGTACAAAAAATAGCTGCCGCAAACGCTTAACAAACCGAAGAAAAGAAAGACAAAAAGATCACCAAAACCAACATAGCCATAGGCATTTGACCCTACGGTATATTTTATGGCTGCAGCAATACTTGCAATTCCCAAAACAAAAAACAGGAGGGCGTAAAGAAATTCGCCTTTGTCGAATGACAAAAAGATAAGGATTACTGCAACCAGCAAGGTTAAAAATACTGTGATCTTTATGGCCTTTTTCATCTCTGAAGGGCTGATCAGACCACTTTGTATAGTCCGTGCCGGACCAATACGTTCCTTATTATCTGTCCCTTTTACGCCATCGCCATAATCATTCGCAAAATTGGAAAGAACCTGAAAACCGATTGTAGTGAGTATTGCGAATATAAAGATGGGTATATTAAAAGATCCGTGCGACCAGGCAATAAAACTACCGACAATAATGCCCGAAACCGATAAAGGCAGTGTTCGCAGCCGTGCCGCGTTTATCCACTTATTTGCCGCCATAAGGAAGTTTTGTCATCATTCGCCTCTGATCCATTCCTCACCGCTAAGCTGAAGGGCTTCAGCTATATCGATGGGTTCGCCGTAAGAGCGGGCGATGATAAAACAATCGGCAAATCCCAATTTCTTCAGGTCATTTCTGAGTACCACAGCCTCCTTGTAAGAACTGAACTTACCAATAGCAAACTTGTTCAGGCCCGCATCTTCAAATTCTGCCATTTGATTCAGACCCTCGGAAATCAGGTTACTCGAAAAGTTTGAATAGGCTCCGATCTGAACACTGTAGTACAAGGGCATCTTATTGGAAGAAAAAGCTATTTCCCTGTCGAAATTAGTAGATTTCAACTGCATATTATGCAGGGTATCCGTATTGACTATACTCAAATTGTTTCGGATCAGATATTCTTCAGAGACTCTTTCTTCTTTTGGTAAAAATGACCAGATCATAAGCACCGACAACAAGATGGCCAGCACACTCAATAAAATCCTGTGCCGCTTGAGCAGGGAGACTTTCTTCTCCTCCTCCGCCAGGGCAGTAGACATCAGGTCGATCGTCTCATTCGACTTTTCAACTTCGTTATAGAGATTGGTTAGATCCTGTTCGTTAACGTAAGGCATAAACAATTATAATATTTACAATTCGCCGGCTGTTGCAATGAGCTCGGCTATATCCAGCACAGAAATACTGTGCCCCTTTTCTTTATTTTTAATTCCATCCGTGAGCATGGTATTGCAAAACGGACAGCCCGTGGCTATCATATCCGGATTTACTTCCAAAGCCTCCTCTGTCCTTTCAATGAACACCTCTTTGTTTCCTTTCTCGGCTTCCTTGAACATTTGTGCACCACCTGCCCCGCAACAGAGTCCATTTGACTTGCAACGTTTCATTTCAACCAGTTCCGCATCGAGTTTCTCCAGAATTTCTCTGGGGGCTTCATAAACCCCATTCGCCCTTCCGAGATAGCATGGATCATGAAACGTGATCCGTTTACCTTTAAAAATACCCGAACTCACTTTTAGCCTGCCTTCTTTCAAAAGGGAATTGATCAGTTCGGTATGGTGCATCACTTCATAGTGCCCTCCCAATCCGGGATACTCATTTTTAAGGGTATTAAAACAATGCGGACACGCAGTTACGATCTTTTTCACTTCATAGGCATTCAGCACCTGTATATTGGTCATGGCCTGCATCTGAAATAAAAATTCATTTCCGGCTCTTTTCGCAGGATCCCCTGTACAGCTCTCTTCGGTTCCAAGCACGGCAAATTCCACTCCGGCATTTTGCAGGATCCTGACAATTGCCTTCGTAATTTTTTTGGCCCTGTCATCAAAGCTTCCGGCACAGCCTACCCAAAACAAAACTTCGGGGCTTTTGCCTTCTGCCATCATTTCTGCCATTGTTGGAACTTTCATATACAAATCTACTAAAATTTCTGTTATTCGTCTTTCCAGTTTAAGCGATCCATCTGATTAAACTGCCAGGGTGCTCCGTTATTTTCAATATTCGTCATCATGGCGTTCAACTCCTGGGGCGCAGCCGATTTTTCCATGACCAGATAACGCCTGATATCAATGATGATCGATAAGGGATCTATGCTGACCGGACAGGCTTCTACACAGGCATTGCAACTGGTACAGGCCCAGATCTCCTCATTTCTGATCGTATCGAGCAAGGATTTTCCATCGTCAATAAACTTGCCGTTCTTATCCATATTTCTGCCAACTTCCTCGAGTCTGTCCCTTGTTTTCATCATGATTGCACGGGGCGACAGCTCTTTACCTGTCTGATTGGCCGGACAATCGGCCGTGCAACGCCCACATTCAGTACAGGTATATGCATTCATCAGTTGCACCCAACTCAGATCTGTTACATCACTTGCACCAAATTTCTCGACAGGCTTGTTTTCAGGTTCAGCAGGGGCAGCATATGGGTCGGCCTCTGGGTCCATCATGAGTTTTACCTCATCTGTTACCGACTGTAAATTAGTAAATTGTCCCGGAGGATTTAAATTGGCAAAGTAGGTATTGGGAAAGGCCAGCAGGATATGTAAATGCTTGGAATAATACAGATAATTTAAAAACACGAGTATACCTGTAATATGCAGCCACCAGGCACTCCTTTCAATAAGGACCAATGCATTTGCAGACTCAGGTAAAATGGAAATCAGATATTTGCTTACAGGAAATGACCCTGCCTGCGGATAATGCGGGTGCCCCAATAGTTGTAAACTGAAGTCAGCTGCATTCATCAGCAGAAAAAGAGACATCAAAACCAATTCAAAATACAAAATATTGAGTGCATCCTTTCGTGGCCAGGCCGTCATTTCTTTATTCCAGAAACGGGGTATTTTGAGTACCATCCTTCTGGTCCAAAATGCAATTACGGCAACAATGACCAGCAGGGCAAGTATTTCAAAGGACCCGATCAGGAAGTCATAAAAACCGCCAAAAACAGAAAACAAACGGTGGGTGCCAAAAATACCATCGAGAACGATCTCGAGCAATTCTATATTGATAATGATGAATCCGACATAAACGATGAGATGCAAAAGTGCAGATACAGGTCTTTTTCCCATTTTTGACTGGCCCAGGGCAATTTTTGCCATCTGCTTCCAGCGCAATTCAGCATGATCGGACCGGTCTTCGGATCTGCCCAAACGGATATTCCTGACTATCCTCTTTATATTTCTTATAAAAAAGACAATTCCTGCGATAAGAATAACAGAAAACAGAATATTTGGAAGAAATTGCATGTAATTTTGTTCTATATATAACTATTTAATAATTAGCAATTTACACAAATCAGACCCGGGCTTTTTACGCTAACGTTTCAAATTTTTTTCAACTATTTAAAACTAATAAATTTTAATAGTCAAATTCATCTGATCCACTAAAATTATTAAAACTTATCAACCAAAACGGAGCTGATCATTTTGGCTCTTTATAGGGTGTTTCCTTCTTGCCAAACACTGAAAAATGGACATATCTTTTCGGATTTTCCTTCATATCCTTCAGCAGCAGTTCCATTTCTTTTGTTGTGGCTTCCATATTGTTGTATAGTGCCTCGTCATGCATTAATCTGCCCAGGGAACCTTTGCCCTGGTTTATGCTGTCGAGCATGGCATTCAGCAGGCCGACCGACTTTTCCATTTTGGCAACTGTGACCCCGATGTTTGCCTTTTGAAGGGAATCCGACATCCGCGACAAGCCTTTCATGGCATTTTCAGCATTGATCATCATGCTGTCGATTCTCGGGGAATTTTCGCTCAGCATTTTATCAGCTTTTGCAGAAATATTTCTTATCTGGAGCAGGGTCTGGTTGAGATTTTCGAGTGACCTGGCTATATTGTCCTTGTTCCTGGCATCGAGCACCTTGTTTACATTGGTCATTACAGAATCAGAGTTCACCACAAAGCTTTCCACTTTGCTTTGAAGAGGGGCGATCTGCTCATTGATCATACCCATGATATCTGTAGATACAACACCGGCCAGCGTGTCGCCGCTTTTGGCGTACTCACCTCCCAGTACAAGCCTTAGGCGCAGCGATTTTCCGCTGATAAAGTCCGGGCTGAAGATCTCAGCCACAGTTTGTTTTGAAAACTCAATATCATTACTGATTTCCATATGCACAACCAGCACACCGGGCTTGTCAGGGTGAAAAGTGATCTTGGATACGCTGCCAACTTTTAGTCCGTTAATCAGAATAGCGCTTGTAGGTACAAGGCCCTGAACATTATCGTACATGGCGTAATAGGTACGATTTGGGTCCAGGATCTTGCGGCCTTTGAGAAAATTGTAACCCCAAATGAACAAGATTATTATAAATACTGCAACGACGCCCGTTTTTATTTCCCTGGATATTTTCAAAATAAGATTATTTACAGAACAATATTACAAAATTATAACGGCAATCCTTAATGAATTATTCGGGATTTATTGATCTGTTCAATTGACCGGAACAACTTTGCCATCTTTAAAACCAATAATAAAAGCCGATGGATAACCACTTTTTTTTGCTTCGGCCAATTTTTTTGTTGCCACATTGTAATCTGCGGTGCTTCCGTAATAATACTTGTACAGATTTCCGGCCTTCTCCATTTCAACCTGCTTCAATCCCTTGAAGTTGTATGGTTTCAAGGCGAGTTTATTCGAGCCGGCAGCAATCTGCACCTTATACACCAGGCCCTCAGCCTTCTTACCGGCGGCGACCGTATCACCTGTTTGTTTTGGTTTTGCAGTCTCAACTACAGTATTCTGCTCCAGATTCTTCTTGTAGGCAAGTACTGCATCTACGATGACCTTTGCAACTTTTTCCTGCCCGGTTTTGGAATTCAAAAATTCGCCTTCTTTTGGGTTGGTGATGAATCCGGTTTCTATAAGAATCGCGGGCATATTGGTTTGGTGCAAAACGACAAATCCGGCTTGTTTTACTCCCCGACTGGGAATATTTAACTCATTGGCAAATTTGCTTTCAACAATACTGGCCAGACTCAGACTCTGATCGAGAAATTCTTCCTGCAACAAGGTAATTCCTATTACCGATTCAGGAGAATTGGGGTCAAATCCGCCATACTTTTCCTGGTAGTTATCTTCAAGAAAGATTACCGAGTTTTCCTGTTTGGCTACCTCAAAATTCTGCTTGTTGGCATGCACCCCCAGTGCATAGGTTTCAGATCCGGAAACCGGTGTATTATGGGCGTTGCAATGAACAGAAACAAACAGGTCTCCATTGGCGTCATTTGCAATTTTTCCCCTTTGTTTTAATTCGATAAATACATCTTTTTGACGCGTATAAACTACTTCAATGCCATCGAATTCCTTTAATTTATTCCCCGCCAGCAATACGATGCTCAGAGCGATATCCTTTTCAATATAGTTCTTGGCAACTTTTCCGGGATCTTTACCACCATGGCCTGCATCCAGCACCACAACAAATGGTTTTTGCGCCTGTACCAACAGACTTGAAGAAAAAAATAAAAATAAAAAAATAAACAATATTCTCATTTCATTCCATATTTTAATAAATAACCAACGCTTCTTACTTTATCCAAATTTTACCAAACGATAAACTTAACAGCAAAAAAATATATGTAAGTTTGCAAATCAAAAAAGACTTTTTTTCCGGTACAAAAATAGTATTTAAAGTATTGCATACAAACATTCGGTATATAGTTTTAACTTTCTTTACAATATTCATTGTATTGCCTCGCATGTATTGCCAGATCTCCACAAAAATGGATACCATTCCGGCAAAGCAGGTTGTCATGAACAATACCAAAACCTCCGATACTACCAAAATAGACAGCTCAAAAATTACACCGGAATTTTTAAAAAACAACATCAAACACAAGGCAAAAGATTATGTGCTGAGCGATTTTGTGAGCCAACAGGTGTACCTTTACAATGAGGCTGAACTGGTTTACGGCGATATTGAACTGAAGGCAGGCGAAATTATCATCGACTATAAAAAAAGCCTGGCTTTTGCCAAAGGGATAGTTGATACGGCAGGAGTTTATACCCAAAAACCGCAATTTAAACAGGATGGACAGCAAAGTGAACAGGATTCACTCGTTTATAATTTCAAAAACGAGAAGGCACTGATCTACAATTCAAGAATTGAACAACAGGGTGTATTTATATTGGGTGAGCTCACGAAAAAGGAGAATGATTCGGTTTTCTATATCAACAAGGCCAGGTTTACCACTTCAGAAAAACCCAAACCCGATTACTATATTTCCACCTCCAATATCAAAGTGGTACCGAGCAGCAAAATCGTGGGCGGTTTCAGCAATCTGGTGATCGCAGATGTACCCACTCCCCTGTTTCTGCCTTTTTTCTATGCCCCCATTTCGCAGGGAAGGGCTTCGGGTTTTCTTATTCCAACCTGGGGGCAAAACAGCAGCCAGGGCTATTTTCTTCAGAACGGCGGTTATTATTTTGCCATAAATGATTATGTCGATCTGGCAGTGCTCGCTGATGTTTATACAAATGGAAGCTGGGGATTGCGAACGGAATCAAATTATGCGAAACGCTACAAATTCAACGGAAATTTCAGTTTGAGGTATGAAAGCCTCATCAATAGCTCTTTGGGGCTTCCCGATTACAGCAAAAGCACCAATTATTTTGTGAGGTGGAGCCATAGCCAGTCGGCCCTGGTAAATCCCAATTCGCGATTTTCTGCCTCTGTTAATTTTGGTAGCAGCGATTTCTTTAAAGAGTCCTTTAATGAATTAAGTTCGCCCTCTTATCTGGTAAACACCTTTAATTCCTCGATCAACTATTACAAAAAGTTCGAAGGCACACCTTTTAATATAAACACATCCATTACGCATACACAAAATACCAATACCGATAAGGTAGATGTTACCCTCCCTTCTCTGCAACTGAACATGGACCGCATCTACCCTTTTGCACCGAGATCCGGACCAAAGAAAAACCCCATACACAATACGGGGCTTACTTATAACCTGAATCTTCAGAACAGGGTTTCAACTACCGGAGAGGAGTTATTTTCAGGAGATGCCTTAGAAAATGCGCAGTCGGGGCTACAGCAGAACCTAAGTATGGGTACCAATTTAAAAGCTTTCAAGTACTTCACCATCTCTCCAAATTTCAATTATACTGAAGTTTCTTATTTAAAGACCATCGAAAAGAACTGGGATACGATCAATGAAGCGGTGAGAACAGATACCATTCAGGGTTTTGACAGTTACCGCGAGTATTCAGCGAACGTTTCGGCATCAACCACTTTTTACGGTATGGTCAATTTCAAAAAGGGCAGGCTGCGGGCTATCAGGCACACGGTACGGCCTTCCATTGGCTATGGTTACAGACCTGATTTTGGTAAATATTACGATGAATACCAGGCGAGTTTAGACCCCAGGGATATCAGAGAATACAACCGATTCGAGCAGGGAATATACGGTGGTCCTTCGAGAGGAGAATCCAACTCTGTCGCTTTTTCCCTGGACAATGTCTTCGAAGGAAAAATGATGAAAAAAGATGCTGAAGAAGATGAGGATCCTGAAAAACTCATCCTATTAAACAACCTCAATTTTTCAACGAATTACAATTTTGCCCTTGACTCACTGCAATTGGCACCTGTTAGAATGACCGCAGGTACCCAGCTTTTAAAAAACAAATTGAATATCAATTTCAATGCCTCTATGGATCCATACGCCATAAATGCCAACGGGAACAGGATAGACACCTGGAATATAAAGAATGGAGGAAGTTTGTTCAGATTAACCGATGCCGGACTGAATGCAAATTACGCGATCTCGAGTAAAGAAATTGGAAAGAACAAGTCAAAACAAACCGGTACCGATAACAGGGATGAAACAGAGGATCCCTATGCTGATCCGATGCTGGGAAGAAGGATCAATGACAACAGACAAACCATTAATACCGACAAAAAGGAAGATGTAAAAGTAACTGAGTTGTACAAAAACAAGATGCCCTGGAATGTATCCATGCGCTATTCCCTTAATTATGCGAACTCAATTGGCCAGAATGAGATCTCAACGAATTCACTTCAAATGGATGGAGATATAGAATTTTCACCAAAATGGAGGTTTGGCGTTTCTTCAGGCTATGATTTTGCAGGAGAAGGAGTAACTTACACCCAACTGCGTCTTGAACGGGATCTCGACAGCTGGAGGATGAGCTTTAACTGGGTGCCTTTTGGTGACAGGGCGACCTATTATTTCTTCATAGGTGTGAAATCCTCCGCTTTAAGTGATTTGAAATACGACCAGAGATCAAAACCCGATAAACGGTTGTTCTGATGCTTAAGCGGTTGAAAAATGTATACAATATGAAAACCACCTGATTTAACACTGAATAGTAAATAACAATATTAACTTTAATTGTAAACAATGAAAAAAGTCATCAATACCCCCAACGCTCCCGCTCCCATTGGCCCTTACAGTCAGGCAGTATTAATCGGAGACCTGCTCTACACCTCAGGTCAGATCGCCATTGATCCAAAAACAGGAGATCTCAAAACAGAAGACATTACCACAGAAACCATACAAGTAATGGAAAACCTGAAAGCCATTCTGGAAGCTGCCGGTATGAATTTTTCTTCGGTTGTTAAAACATCGATCTTTATTACAGATATGAATGACTTTGCCAAAATAAATGCAGCTTATGGCAGTTATTTTACCGACAGCTATGCCCCTGCAAGGGAAACGGTGCAGGTTGCGGCTTTGCCAAAAAATGTTCACGTCGAGATCTCCATGACAGCCAAAAAAATATAAGAAACTAAAGTCCTATCCGAAAAGTACCGGCAGGTGGACCAGCATTTACCATTACCCCAATACCTGACTGATCTTGAATGATTTTATTTTGGGATCAGCGGAAAAATCGTGAAAATTATTTTTCAGACTTTTCAAAGAGTGTTCCCGCTGTAAAGTGCAAAAGAATACCTTTGCGTTTAGCATAATACTTTAACCTCATACAAATATCAAAATGAATAAATTGCTTTTTTTTCTGTTGCTGTTTACCGTAATCTCGTGTAGTTCAGGACAGTCATACACGGAATACGCCAGCGATCCGATCAATCTGAAACAACACATCAGCCAGCTGGCCTCGGCGGAGTTTGGCGGCAGAAAAACAGGAGAAAAAGGACAGAAGCTGGCTGCCGCCTATTTGGCGAAATACTATTCAGAGCTGAAACTCGAAGCCCCTGCCGGGCATGAGGATTACCTGCAACACATCCCTGTAGAATTCTTTAACGGGAGATCAAAGGATAAAGGAGAGAATGTACTGGCATTTATTAAAGGCTCAAAATACCCGGAAGAAGTGCTTGTGCTTTCCGCACATTACGACCATCTGGGCACTAAAGGAGAGGATATCTACTTCGGAGCCGATGACGATGCCTCTGGAAATGCAGCCCTGATGGAAATTGCCAGGCTTTTTCAAAAGGCAAAAACAGAAGGAAAGCAACCCGAAAGATCTATCCTCTTCCTGCATGTCTGCGGTGAAGAAATTGGTTTGTTCGGATCCAAATACTATACCTCGCATCCAGTCTTTCCCTTAAAGCAGACTGTAGTCAATCTGAATGTGGATATGGTAGGCAGAATTGATGATAAGCATAAAAACAATCCTGATTACGTTTATCTGATCGGCTCTGATAAATTAAGCAGTGAATTACATGATCTGTCCGAAAAAATAAATAAGGAAACCGTTAACCTGGAACTCGACTATACCTACAACAATGATAACGATCCAAACCGGTATTATTACAGATCAGATCATTACAATTTTGCGATGAACAACATTCCAGTAATATTTTATTTTAACGGAACCCATGAGGATTACCACAAGCCAACGGATACAGAAGATAAAATAAACTACGATGCGCTGAGCAAAAGAACCAACCTCATTTTTTACACGGCCTGGGAGATAGCAAACCGAAAGGAAAGAATTGGTGTTGACGATAAAAAACTAAAATAAATATGAATTCGCGATAGTTTGTACGCAATATTGGACATAGAAACGACAGGTGGTAAATACAATGAGGAGGGAATTACAGAAATTGCCATCTACAGATATGACGGTATTGAAATCCGTGATAAACTGGTGAGTCTGATCAATCCGGAAAAAAAAATACAGCCTTTTGTTGAACAACTTACAGGTATCAATGAGGCCATGTTGAGAACGGCTCCAAAATTTCATGAAATTGCAAAGCGGATCGTAGAATTAACAGAAAATTGCACCCTCGTCGCGCACAATGCCTCCTTTGACTACCGTATCCTGCACAACGAATTCAAACAGCTGGGCTTTCATTTTGAAAGGCCTACCTTATGTACAGTTGAACTTTCGAAAGTCCTGATCCCGGATCAGGAATCATATAGCCTCGGCAAGCTGTGCAGAAAACTGGGAATTCCCGTTAGCGACAGACACCGGGCGGATGGAGATGCTCTTGCTACGCTGAAATTATTAAAGATCCTGTTACAAAAAGACCAGCAGAAGGAGATTATCAGCAAAACGATCAAAATAGGCAATGAAAGGGATATGTCCAAAAAACTGCTGAAAATCCTCGAAAGTGTGCCCAAATCGACAGGAATTTTTTATGTTTATAATTTCAGAAGAGAGATCATATATACAGGCAAAGGAAAAAGTGTTTATCAGAGTGTGAATAACCTGTTTCTGAAAAATACCGATCAGGCCAGACTGATAAGAAAAGAGATGGTTTCTCTGGCTTTTGAAGAAACGGGAAGCAAGCTGATCAGAGAGATAAAATACCTGGAATTACTTCAAATTCACCGCCCAAAATACAATATATGGAAATTAACTAATTCAAAATCGGTGCCATACAGCAATCCAAACATGATTCTGATAGATAAAGGGAGGAATTTGGCGGAAAAGTCGGTAATTCTCATTGAAAACAACCAGCTTACCGGCTATGGATTCACAGATCTGAACTACCAGATCAACAATCCGGAAGTGCTGCGATCCTTAATAACGGTTAATAATTTTACAAATCAGTTTAATCATTTGCTTCAAAAATATCTGAAGAATGAAATGGTTGAAAGAATCATCCGCTTTTAGGAACTCCTCGCAACTTCAATGTCCTTCAAAATTATTTTCTATTCTTCAATAAACCTTTTATCTTAGCTTAGACAATTATAACCGTTTGTTTGTTAAAATTATCAAGTATTTATCCATAAAGAACTATGCAGAACTGGAGAAAGAGAATTCATGAAATCATTTATGAATCCGATACAAGGGAAGGAAGGCAATTTGATATAATATTGATTGGTACTATCGTCATTAGTATCATACTTGTGATGTTGGAAAGTGTAAAATCGCTTGACGTAAAATACCATAATTTCTTTTATTACTCAGAATGGGTCATCACCATTTTATTTACAATTGAGTATATTTTGCGCATATTAACAGTTAATAAACCCGGCAGGTATATTTTTAGCTTTTACGGGATCATAGACCTCTTGTCTACCCTACCGATGTATATTTCTCTTATCTCCGGTGGAGCCCATGCCCTTTTGTTGCTTCGCTCAATAAGACTCCTCAGGATTTTCACCATATTAAAATTGGGCTCCTTCGTTTGGGCCTCTAACAAACTTAAGCACGCCATATACACTAGCAGGTTTAAGATCCTTGTATTTTTGTCTACCGTGATTATCCTGTGTATAATTATCGGCACCATTATGTATGTTATTGAAGGTGAATCAAGTGGATTTACCAGCATACCTGTAAGTATGTACTGGGCAATTGTTACCCTGACAACTGTGGGATATGGTGATATAGCGCCACAAACACCGCTTGGACAATTTCTTGCAAGCGTGGTCATGGTGTTGGGTTATGGTATCATTGCCATTCCTACCGGTATTATTACCTCAGAATTCACAAAACAAGATAGGGATGAACTGCAACTGAACACACAGTCCTGTCCGAATTGTGCGGCTGACAAACACAGGAACAATGCCGAATATTGCTATTCCTGCGGTAGCAAACTGCATAATTGATTTTTTAACATGAAACTGCTTTTATAAAAATACTTTGATTTGAACCTCAGTAAATGTTTATTTTTGCCTGATGCAAAAGAAGATCAACATACAGAATAAGAAAGCGTTTTTTGAATACGAGATTCTCGATACCTATATTGCAGGATTGCAGCTCGGAGGTACTGAAATAAAATCCATACGCGAAAGCAAGGCCAGAATTACCGAAAGTTTTTGTGAATTCAATGAGGCGGGCGAGCTCTTTGTTATCAATATGTATGTTGAAGAATACAAGCACGGTAGTTTTTACAACCACCTGCCCAAAAGTGCACGGAAGCTCCTGCTAGAAAAGAAAGAATTGAAGAAACTGAACAAAGAGGTTCAAAATGTGGGTATTACCATCGTGCCCCTAAAACTTTTTATCACTGATAAAGGCTGGGCCAAACTGCAAATCGCCCTGGTAAAAGGCAAAAAACTGCACGATAAGCGTGAAACGATCAAGGACCGCGACAGCAAAAGGGACCTTGACCGTATAAAGAAACAACATCAATGAAACTCCTGCCATGGATTCAGCTCATCAGATGGCAAAACCTGATCATGCTTTTGTTGGTTCATCTGTTGCTCAGATATGTTGTTTTTCCAAAATATGGAGTTCTTCCCTTTCTCAGCAACTATCAGTTCCTGTTGCTATCCCTATCCTGTATACTTGTTATGGCCGGAGGTTATATACTCAATGACATCATCGATATCAGAACAGACAAGATCAACAAACCGGAAAAGGTAATAATCGATAAAAGCATTGGAATCCCCAGTGCCAAAATCGCTTATTTCATTTTAAGTTCTGCAGGACTAGCCCTTGGACTGTACCTGGGCATTTTGACCGGAAAAACTGTTAATTATCTTTGGCATATTGTTACAGTATTACTTCTTATAATATATTGCAAGTATTTAAAAAACAGCTTTTTATATGGTAATTTATTAATTAGTCTGCTTATATTTATTAGTATCGTCATCATTGCCTGCTTTGACCTGATACCAGGAACAAATGCGGTAAACCCAAACAATACCCGGGTCGTTTATAATCTGATCTTCACTTTTGGAGCATTTGCCTTCTTACTGACCTTATTGAGGGAGATCAGCAAGGATGCAGAGGATATTGAAGGAGACCGGATTACCGGCAGCAACACGCTCCCACTGCGGTATGGATTTAGAACCACGAATAGGGTGCTTGGGATCACAGGCATATCAACCTGCATCCTGATACTATTTTTATCATTAAAAAGCGGTTCTTTATCAAATTCTTTCTTTTTATATCTGGTTCTTGGAACTGTTTTACCACTTTTATATTTTGTTTATCAGTTAAAAAATAATACCAGGGCAAAAGATTACAGTAAAAGTTCCTTATTTTTAAAGCTCATCATGCTCACAGGAACGCTGTCTTTACTTTTTGTTTGATATGTTAAAAAATTTAGAGAATACGAAGATCATTTTGGCTTCCGGTTCACCCAGAAGACAACAGTTTTTAAAAGACCTGGGACTGCGGTTCGAAATCAGGTTGAAAGATACTCCCGAAAATTACCCTTCCGGCCTGGTACGTGAAGAAATCACAGACTATCTCGCCAGACTCAAGGCAGAGGCCTTTCTGGACGAACTGAATGACAATGAGCTTCTTATTACGGCAGACACGATCGTTTGGCTTGAGGGGATAGCCCTGGGTAAACCCAATGATTTGAAAGAGGCAAAAGATATGCTCCGCGATCTTTCCGGTAAAATGCATGAAGTGATCTCCTCATTCTGCCTGATCAGCAGAAACAAAGAAATCGTCAAAAATGAAATAACACGGGTTTACTTTAAAAATCTGGAACCCGAAGAAATAAAATACTACACTGACCATTTCGCAACTTTGGATAAGGCCGGTAGTTACGGAATACAGGACTGGATAGGCCTTGTGGGAATCAGCCATATTGAAGGCAGTTATTTCAACGTGATGGGCTTGCCTACTTCAACCTTATACGAATGCCTGAAGCGTTTTTGATCATACATTCGTTTGATTTTTTTTATTAACAAAATGTCTTATTTTTTTTTTATTAACAAAATGTCTTATTTTTGTTTACGTTAACTAATCTAAAATATTATGAAAAAAAGTATACTGTTTTTAATTTTTGCTTTTGTATTTAGCGCTGCCAATGCACAGCTATTTAGCTTTGGTATTAAAGGCGGAGTCAATGACAATTCAAATGGCAAAATGCGCGATGTCTCGGGATTCAGCGATGATATTGAAGTAAAATCCGATTCAGAGTCCGGCTATCATTTTGGAGTTTTTGGCGAAATTAATTTGCCTATTTGGTTGTATATCAGACCTGAACTGAATTATACCCATACCGAAAGCAGCTATAAAGTAGACGGTTATAAACACACCCTTGAAATGAATAAAATAGACGTCCCTGTTTTACTCGGCCTTCAAGTACTTCGTTGGGGCAGGATTTTTGCCGGACCTTCTTTTTCCTATATAATGGATTCTGAGCTGTCGGATTCACCAGCTTTTGATGATGTAAAAACAAGAAAATCAGATGATTATGGTGTGAATGGCCAGATAGGCATCGGTGTCGAAATTTTGAAAAAATTTGGTGCTGATCTTCGTTATGAGGTTGGTTTTTCTGATACAGAAGCCACTTTTGAAGGCGACCCTTCCGGTTCTTCACAAAATGGTGTTGTGAGAATCGACACAGACCCGGAACAGGTAATCCTGAGTTTCTACTACAAGTTTTAATAAAAAAAACCTCCTTT
>JBFYPZ010000026.1:0-20192 GCA_041303035.1 Flavobacteriaceae bacterium | reverse complement strand
ACGCATTTCTTATAATCGGCATAACCATCGGCTGCATCAAATATTTTTCTGTCCTCAACAGAGGCTTTCGACATATCAGAATCATATTTTCTCATGATCTCCAGAGCTGCAGAAAGCTGTGGAATGTCTTTGAATTGTCTTCTTACTTCCTGGATCATAGACATGGCTGCCCTTCCAACTGCGTTCATCGATAAAGCCGAAAACAAAAATGGCAGCATACCTCCTATGAATAATCCGGCCATGATATCCGGTTTGGATACATCAATGGATTTTACATTTGCCGTATTCATAAAAGCTGCAAACAAGGCGAGTGCGGTCAGCGCAGCCGAAGCGATGGCAAAACCTTTACCTATGGCTGCCGTAGTATTGCCAACAGCATCCAGTTTATCGGTTCTTTCCCTGACTTCATGGGGCAGTTCAGCCATTTCTGCTATTCCACCGGCATTGTCTGAAATAGGCCCATAGGCGTCAACCGCGAGTTGTATTCCCGTATTTGCCAGCATACCAACTGCGGCTATGGCTATTCCGTACATTCCTGCATAGTAATGGGATACAATAATTGCCACTGCTATCAATAAAATTGGAATGGCTGTTGACATCATCCCTACTCCCAGGCCGGCGATGATGTTCGTAGCAGATCCTGTTTCGGATTGTTTAACGATCGATTTAACCGGCCTTGTTCCGGTTCCGGTATAATATTCAGTTACTTTTCCTACAAAGAATCCGGCGATCAGTCCTGCCAGGGTAGCGAAGAAAACACCATTCGCTCCGAAAGGAAGTCCTTCCAATGTTTCGGGTATCATGGCCTGAATAATAAAATAAGAAGCGACGATCATCAGGAATCCTGAACCGAATTCTCCGAGATTCAGTGCCTGATGCGGACTTCCCCCATCTTTTACTTTTACAAAAAAAGTGCCTACAATAGACATGATGATTCCCATAGCAGCAAGTGTAAGCGGCAAATATACGGCACCTAATCCATCAAACCCCGGGGTAATCAGCAAACTGCCCAAAACCATGGTACCAACGATAGAGCCTACATACGATTCGAATAAATCTGCCCCCATACCGGCTACATCTCCTACATTATCACCTACATTATCGGCAATTGTAGCTGGGTTCAATGGGTGGTCTTCCGGTATCCCTGCCTCTACTTTCCCTACAAGGTCAGCTCCCACATCGGCCGCTTTGGTATAAATTCCGCCACCTACACGGGCAAACAAAGCGATGGATGAAGCCCCCAGAGAAAATCCTGAAAGTACATTAAGAACCAGTGATACATTATCAGCGCCCGGCCATATATTCTGGTAGATCATAAACAAACTGCTCAGGCCCAGCACACCAAGACCTACAACACCAAGGCCCATTACAGAACCTCCTGCAAAGGCTACTTCAAGTGCTTTTCCCAGTGAAGTTCTCGCTGCCTGGGTAGTGCGAACATTAGCTTTGGTGGCGACAACCATGCCAATAAATCCCGCAAGTGCAGAACAAATGGCGCCAACTATAAAAGAAACGGCAACCATACCGCTGGACCCCACCTCGGAATGGCCTTTGAAATAAAGCATAATTGCCACTGCAACAATAAAAATAGCGAGTATTTTGTATTCGGCCTTTAAAAATGACATGGCCCCATCAGCAATGTTTTTTGCTATTCTGGCCATTCTTTCAGTCCCAACTTCCTGGCTGGAAATCCATCGGCTCTTAAAAAAAACAAATAGCAAACCCAATATGCCAAACAAGGGCAAATAATTCACGATAAATTCCATTTCCTTATAATTAATTGTTAGTAGTGTTAAATTTAGTAAATACTTACTGATAAAAAAACAAAAGACATGTATTTCTGTATCAAATTATTGCGAATTAAATAAATTTTTCAGAATAAAACAGATCATTAAACAAAAAAACCCGACGTTTAGGTCAGGTTTTTGTACCTTGGGCGGGAATCGAACCCGCACGATATTGCTATCACTGGATTTTGAATCCAGCGCGTCTACCAATTCCGCCACCAAGGCAATTTAATTTATCCTATAATATACTGGTACTTCTTTATTCAACATTCCATTTGTGAGACTGCATGTGGGCAGCAAAACTTAACTTTTCTATCAATCAAGACCTAATGAGTATCTCGAATAACTCTTAACTTCTCCTTTCCAATCCCAGACTTCCAGTACTTTTCTCTTAATCTAGCTTCTAATCTTGTATCACATACCTCCTGATAAATCAATCTGAATGGTTTGTAAGGTTTTGTAGTTCTTTCTCTACCGTCATTGTGTCTTTTGATTCTCGAATCTAAATCAATTGTCATCCCAACATATATGTAATTATGTTCTAAACTAGATATCACATAAACATAATACATTCAACATTCCTTTAGCGCGCCTGCCTGTCGGCAGACAGGTCTACCAATTCCGCCACCAAGGCAATTTAATTTATCCTATAATATACTGGTACTTCTTTATTCAACATTCCTTTAGCGCGCTTGCCTGTCGGCAGACAGGTCTACCAATTCCGCCACCAAAGCTTCATTTTTTTACGTTGGCAAATATAGCAATTAAATGAAGATTGCAAAGCAAAGATCAAAAAATCTGGTGTTTAATCCTTTCATTGAACAACAATGTTACTACCCTATTTTCTTTGCGCGTTTGCGCTAACCAATAATTTCGGCTGAGCCGATAACCTCAAATATTTTCTTTATAGTTTAGATACCATTAAAATAATTTATGTAACTTCGCCTTCAACGCGTTATTTTTTTTAAAATACTAAATATCAATAATTTACAATGAAAATTAAACAGCCGGAACCAAAAATATTTGCCTGCTCACAAAGCACAGCTTTAGCCAAAGACATAGCGGATTCCTATGGCTTGGGAATGGGAAAAATAAATAAGAACATTTTCAGTGATGGGGAATTCCAGATCTCTTTTGAAGAAACCATTCGGGGAAGAAGAATCTTCCTGATTGGTTCTACTTTTCCGCCAACTGAAAATTTAATGGAACTCTTGCTGATGATCGATGCGGCCAAGAGGTCCTCGGCACGTCATATCACAGCCGTTATGCCTTATTATGGCTGGGCAAGACAAGACAGAAAAGACAAGCCAAGGGTTCCCATTGCAGCTAAAATGGTAGCTAAGTTACTGATGAGTGCCGGGGCCACACGCATCATTACAATGGATCTGCATGCCGACCAGATCCAGGGCTTCTTCGAGGTACCTGTCGACCATTTATATGCATCAACCATCTTTGTACCCTACCTGAGAAGCCTTAATCTGGATAATATCACCATTGCCTCTCCGGATATGGGGGGATCCAAACGCGCTTATGCCTATTCTAAATTTCTCGACTGCGAAGTAGTCATCTGTTATAAACAAAGAAAAAAGGCGAACGTAATCGAATATATGGAGCTTATCGGAGAGGTAAAAAACAGAAATGTGATCATTGTGGATGATATGGTTGATACCGCAGGTACACTGGCAAAAGCGGCAGAACTTATGATGGAGCGGGGTGCATTGAGTGTTCGTGCACTTGCAACACACGGCATCCTGTCGAGCAATGCCTATGAAAAAATTGAGAATTCTCCGCTTGTTGAACTAATAATTACCGATTCTATCCCATTAAAACGTACAAGTTCTAAAATAAAAGTTGTAACTTGCGCCCCTTTATTTGCCAGTGTGATGAAAAGTGTTCAAAACAACCAGTCCATTGGCGATCAATTTTTAATTTAAATAAATATAAACAATGAAATCAATTACGATCAAAGGATCTAAAAGAGAAAGCGTGGGCAAGGTAGCTACCAAGGCCCTACGTAATGCTGGAAAGGTTCCTTGCGTTTTATACGGAGGAGAAAAGCCATTGCACTTTGCAGCAGATGAAACGGAGTTCAAAGGCCTGGTTTACACTCCAAATGTGTACACCGCATCGATTGAACTTGAAAGTGGCGAAAAGTTAGAAGCCGTTTTACAGGATATACAGTTTCATCCTGTATCGGACAGAATCAACCATGTTGACTTCTTTCAGTTATTTAAGGACAAAGAAGTTACCATGAACATTCCGGTAAAATTAGTAGGAAATTCAATCGGTGTAAGAGCCGGTGGTATTCTGCGTTTCCCAAACAGAAAGTTAAAGGTAAAAGCTTTACCTGCCAATTTACCTGATGTGATCAGCGTTGATATTACCAAACTGAAACTCGGTGAAAAGATCGAACTGGCTTCATTAAGAAATAAGGAGTATACCATACTACATCCTGACAATCTAATTGTTGCTCAGGTGAGAATGTCGCGTACAGCGGTCGCCGGAGCTGAGGGCGCAGAAGAAGAAGAAGAAGCTACAGAATAGTTTTTTTATTCGGCAAATCATAAAAGCTTTTCGGTATTCGAAAAGCTTTTTTTATATATAGCTTATGGGTTTTCTTAGTAAATTTAGAAATCTGATTGTTCGGAAAGAAACAGGTACAGAATCAATGAAAAAATTCTTAATCGTTGGCTTAGGCAATATTGGTGAAACCTATAAAAATACCAGACACAATATAGGCTTTTCTGTTTTAGACAGTCTCGCAGCCAAGTCCGGTGTTCATTTCGAGGCCAAAAAGCTGGGGGACCTTGCCCAATACCAGGTAAAAGGGAGAACTTTTCTTTTGCTTAAGCCCTCGACCTACATGAATCTCAGTGGAAAAGCAGTTAAATACTGGCTGGAAAAAGAAAAGCTCTTACCCGAGAACCTGTTTGTTCTGACCGATGACCTCAACCTGCCTTTTGGTACCATACGTATAAAGGGTAATGGAAGTTCCGGAGGGCATAACGGTCTTCAAAATATTCAGGATGTATTGCAATCACAAAATTATGCCCGCCTGCGCTTTGGTGTTGGAGATACCTTTAAAAAAGGACAACAGGTTGACCATGTGCTGGGCGAATGGTCAGATGACGAAAATAAACTTCTGCCCGAAAGACTCGAAAAAATGGGTGAGGCTGTTACATCTTTTGGTATGGCCGGACTTCAAAATACGATGAATGCTTTTAATGGAAAATGAAGCTAAACAATTTCACCGTTTTTAAAAACACCTTGAAATTCCAATTCTCCCTCTTCAGTATATTGTTCAACAGGACCCTCTTCTACTCCATTAACAAAGGTACATTTAAGACTAATCTTGCCATTGTCAAAAAATTCGATATAATCTCCGTGTTTTTTGCCGTTTAAATACGTCCCTCTTCTGAAACATTGTCCGTTTTCATGGTATTCTTCAAAAGTGTCGTTGTATTTTCCATCGATATTATAGTTTTTTACACTCATCATATTAAGTTTTAGCTTGATTATTATGTAAATATATAAAAATTCTGAAAATTAAAATTGTGCAAAATGCAAAATTCAATTTCTAATAGTAATTTATTATATTGCGAAAAATTTCAATTTACGTTTGAAAAAGGCCATTTCTTTTCTGCTTTTAACTTGCTTTATCCTTTACAATTTTGGATACTATGTGGTATATTTTTCTGTGAACAGCCATATAGAGAAAAATTGGGCAGAAAAAATTTATGGAGACCAGGAAATTTTAAATCAAAAAACGCTGAAAATTCCAATCTCTCTTCATTATGCAAATGATGATCAGGATTTTAAAGAAATAAATTCCTTGTTTGAGAAAGATGGCGAATATTTCAGGATCATTAAACAAAAATATTCAAAAGATACGCTAACAGTTGTTTATGTGTCTGATAATCAAAAAAATAATCTGGAAAAAACCATTAAAAAATGGGCTGCTTCAATGGCTCAGGAAGGACACAAAAATTCGGGTAAAATCGATTTTAATAATTTTGTCAAAGACTATATGCAGCCTTTCTTTGATATAAATTTGAAAAGTTTGGCTGATATCGT
Source organism: Flavobacteriaceae bacterium (assembly GCA_041303035.1). Lineage (GTDB taxonomy): Bacteria > Bacteroidota > Bacteroidia > Flavobacteriales > Flavobacteriaceae > Namhaeicola. The sequence goes on along the minus strand of JBFYPZ010000026.1, from coordinate 14,331 downwards.
ACCTATCTCTTTCCACAAAAACCCAACTGTACCTGTCAAAAACGAAGCTACAGCTCCCAATTCCCCTCCTCCGGAATTCATTTAGTTAGTTTATTCTTATTTGTCTGGTTTCTTGCCAAGAGCCTGGCAATGATTGAAGTGAATTGAACTGATGTGTTGAAAGCTGATTTCTTTCAACCATTGGTATTTTACTTTTTACACAAATTCTAACTAAAAACTCTAAAAATGAAAATATATATCGTTTTGGTGTGCCTAACATTTTTGTTATCGCTCAAGTCATTGGCACAGATGCCGCATGATGCCATTTATATGAATAAAAATTTAACCTGTGCAGCTATTGTTTACGGTAATTCTTCCTGGACTGATTATTGGGAGAATTCTTTAAAACGCGAGAACCAGAATATTGGTAAACTGACTTCAGAATCCATGACCGCAATGATCTCATATGGTATCACAAAAAAGTTCAACTTTATTGCTGTAGTGCCGTATGTGAAAACGCATGCCAGTGAAGGGAATTTATTAGGTCAGGAAGGTTTTCAGGATGTGTCCTTTTGGTTAAAAGTTAAACCCTTTTCATACAAGGGCCTGGCAGGCCATATCACAATGGGTGTATCCATCCCCATGACTGATTATGTTCCGGATTTTATGCCATTATCCATTGGGTATGGCTCAACCGTGTTAACAAGCAGGGCCATTCTGAGCTATAATCATCCATCGCATTTTTACGTGAACGGCTCCTTTGCCTATCATTTAAGAGGTAATGTAGAAGTTGACAGGGATGCCTATTTGAATGGCGATGACCTGACTTACTCGAATGAAGTGCCGGTACCGGATGCCATTGAAACTTCATTTCGGCTTGGATATCTGAAAAAAGATAATCAGCTGGAGCTCTTTGCAGAGAACTTTTCCTGTACTTCCGGTGATGCAATCCGCAGGAATGATATGCCTTATTTGACCAACGACATGAAAATGACCCAAGTGGGTGTTTATGGAAAATACCAACCCAAAAATATAGGTGTGAACGCAAAACTGGCCTATGTTGTTGATGGCTTAAATGCGGGCCAGGCCACAACATTTTCTGTTGGGTTGCTCTATTTGTTTAACCTCTCTATCCTAAATTAAACTGAAATGAAATACTATATCCTAACTTTTTTATTTGTCATCGGTTTGTTTTCCTGCAGTAAAGAAATTGATGAAATTGAGGTCCTTCCCTACACACCAACCTCTCTTGACGAAACCGCAGGGACCTGGAAAACGTTTGTACTGACCGGCCCTGATGAGATAGTGATCAACAAACCTGTACCGGTAACAGATGCAGCGTATTTATCAGAATTGGATTCGATAAAGAATACCGTTATACCCAATCTCTCTGGTGATCAAAAAGCACTCATTCGCTATTGGGGAGCAGGTTCTGTGCTGAGATGGAATGAAATAGCCCGGGAACTATCTGCCAGATATAATATTCCTCCTGCCTCCAATGCAGAAGGGTTGTATCCGGTTCCTGACGCGGCAAACCCTTTGGCTGACCCCAAATTCCCTTTTGCAAATCCACCTTACACGGCCCGTGCACTCGCCTATTTAAGTGTTGCCCAATACGATGCCCTGGTCAGCGCATGGCATTATAAATATCAATTTAACCGAAAGGCTCCATTTCAGGTGGACACTTCCATTAAGCCACTGTTGCCCCCGTCTGATCTGCCGGCCTATCCCTCAGAAGATGCGGTTGTGGCTCAGGCCAGTTATGTTGTATTGTTAGCCATGTTCCCGGGAGAAGAGCCATTTCTGAGATCTAAACTGGAAGAATGCATGCAGGTACCTGTTTGGGCTGGCATGACTGTTTCCTCGGATATTGACGCAGGTAAAAAAATAGGAGCAGGAGTAGCAGCCAAAGTGATGGCCCGTGCAAAAGCAGATGGCATGGGATCTTCAAATAATCAGAGCTTAACGGCTGGTATGATAGATCATGCCAGATCGTTAGGGATGGTTAATCCATGGATAAGTCAGGAATCCCCTGCCCGGCCACCTATGTTGCCAAACTATGGTGCTGTAAAAACCTGGAATTTCGACAGAATCAGGCTGGAATCGATCCGGCCGCCGATGCCCTATCTGGAAGGTTCCCCAGAATTCAAGAAGGATATGGATGAATTAAAAAATATCCAGAAAAACCAAAGCAGAAAGCAGGCTGCAATAGCAAATTATTGGGCTGACGGACCGGGCTCTTTTACTCCACCAGGACATTGGCACCGTTATGCTGCAAGCGCCGGTGTCGATTCAGAATTTAATGAAATACGCATGGCCAGGTTGTTCGCTTATGTTGGCACTGCCCTGATGGACGCAGGAATTGCTTGCTGGGATACCAAATACTTTTACTATAGTCCCCGACCTCAGCAATTTGGATTGAAAACCTCTGTTGGACTTCCCAATTTTCCGAGCTATACTTCAGGTCACTCTACTTTTTCTTTTGCTGCAGCAACGGTATTGTCTGCATTTTTCCCGGAAAAGGAAACAATATTTCTAGAATATGCCGGGGAGGCTTCTGATTCACGGGTATTTGGTTTAATTCATTACCGCATAGACTGCACCATGGGAGCTAATCATGGTAAGGTTATTGGGGATTATGCCGTAGAAAGGGCCCGTGAAGATGGTGCTGATTGATAATTATAAATACAAATCATCCTTTATACCCAGTTTGCATAGTTATATGCTTTTAAAAAAGGGTTATTGTTTCACACAATAACCCTTTTTATCTTTTATTACGTTATAGAACACCGAAAAAACGAGTTTGTCTTAACAGCAGTAAGACCTACTCCACGGTAACAGATTTTGCCAGGTTTCTTGGCTGATCCACATTGCATCCCCTCATCACCGCGATATGATAAGCCAACAGTTGTAAGGGTATTGTGGTTAACAACGGTGAGAATGCTTCCTCCACATCAGGTATTTCGATAACATGATCAGCCATTCCTTTTACTACCGTATCACCTTCTGTAACAATAGCAATAATCTTACCTTTTCTTGAAAGGATTTCTTGTATATTGCTCACTACTTTGTCGTAATGTTCTGCTTTTGTAGCAATTACAACCACCGGCATATTATCATCGATCAGCGCAATAGGGCCGTGTTTCATTTCTGCAGCCGGATATCCTTCAGCGTGTATATAAGAGATTTCTTTCAGTTTTAATGCTCCTTCCAAAGCCACGGGAAAATTAAAACCACGCCCCAGGTACAAACAGTTGGGTGCATCTTTATAAACTCCGGCAATATATTTTACTTTTTGATCGACCTCCAGTAATTTTTCTATCTTTTTGGGAATCATTTCAATTTCCTGCAAATACAGCCTGAATTTAGAACTGGAAATAGTACCCCTTGCCCTAGCCAATCTCAGTGCTATCAGGGCCAATACGGTTATCTGCGTAGTAAAGGCCTTCGTTGAAGCAACTCCTATCTCAGGACCTGCGTGCGTATAGGCTCCCGCATCTGTTTCTCTGGCTATGGATGAACCGACCACATTACAAACTCCAAATACGAAAGCTCCTTTGGATTTGGCCAGTTTGATTGCAGCCAAAGTATCTGCCGTTTCACCACTCTGTGAAATTGCGATCAATACATCCTTTTCCGTAATCACCGGATTCCTGTACCTGAACTCAGAAGCATATTCCACCTCAACCGGAATACGGGCAAATTCTTCAAACATATATTCCGCAACCAGACCTGCATGCCAGGAAGTACCACAGGCCACAATTATGATCCGTTCTGCGTTGAGAAGTTTCTTCATGTTGTCCTCCACGCCAGACATCTTTATGATGCCCTCATCTCTGAGGATTCTTCCCCTGAAAGCATCCGTAATAGCGCGGGGTTGTTCATGGATCTCTTTAAGCATAAAATGCTCATAACCTCCCTTTTCTATTTGTTCCAGATTTAACTGTAGGGCGTGAATTTTTGCATCGACATACATGTCATCATTGATCCTCCTTACCTTGACTTCCCTACCGACTTTGATAATAGCCATTTCTTCGTCGTCAAGATAAATGGCATCCTTTGTATATTCTATAAAAGGGGAGGCATCTGAGGCCACAAAAAACTCCTTAAAATCCTTACCCACGCCAATGGCGATCGGGCTGCCCAATTTGGCTACTATGATCTCATCGGGTTTTGACCGGTCGAACACAGCGATCGCGTAGGCACCAACGACCTGATTTAATGCAATTTGTACTGCTTTGCCAAGTTTGATGTCATTCTGATTCATTATCTCTTCGATCAAATTGACCAAAACTTCGGTATCTGTATCACTCTTAAAGGTAAATCCCCGGGTGATCAGCTCTTTTTTGATAGAATCGTAATTTTCAATGATACCATTGTGTACAATGACCAGGTTTCCGGAATTTGACACATGCGGATGCGAATTTACATCATTGGGGACACCGTGGGTGGCCCATCTGGTGTGGCCGATGCCAACAAAGCCGTCAGCACTCATCTCCTTACTCACTTTTTCTTCCAGTGAAGATACCTTGCCCTTGGTTTTTGAAACATTGATCTTATTGCCGTCGAACAGCATGACGCCGGCACTGTCATAACCTCGATATTCAAGGCGCTTCAAGCCATTAATGATAATGGGATATGCCTCTCTGTAGCCAATATAACCTGTAATTCCACACACAGCTTTAAGATTTTTGATTAGTTCATACTAGAATAACACCCTATCAACGTTATTTTGAGTAATATATTTCAATTCTAAGTCTTTTTTCTTGGCTCAAAGTTCTGTTTCCATGCAGCACAACTCCTTTTGGGATCCAGCTGTAATCTGCGACTATTGTGTCCTGTGAAATAAACGGATCATCGGTATTATGGTAGGCCTTTAAGGCCAGTTTTGCTTCAGTTACACTGTCATCTTCCAGAAGTTTTGTCAGATATTTAGTGATTCTGAACTTATACTTTTCAGGCTCACCATCTTTATCATATTGCAGTCTGCCGTCAAATATTTCAAATCCGCCACTTTGCAGATCACTGATAATTGAATTTTGAGGATATTTATACAGGTATAACTGATCCGGCAATTTCCCGCTCTGCATAGATGCATCCACATAGAGGGTCAGATTGGCTTCATTGATCAGAACATTGCTGCTTCTGATATTCTCGAGTGTTTCAGGTGTGAACAGCTCAATAATAGCATTGGATCCGGCGGCTCCCTGAACATATAATCTCGCTTCACCTTCGATCCTATTCGGATTGGCAATGGCTATTCCCGCAGGTGTTCCACCGTAATCCCGGGTATAGGAACCAACCCTTACCCCGCCAAAACTAAATTGCAGGTCGGCCTTTGTTCTAACGAGTACACCTTTTTCTCCTTTGATCCCGTTGTAATTGAGATCCTTATCTGCCGGTTCATCCTTTACTTCTTCGAACGTGTAATAAATTGTCATGCTGCCGGTGCTGGCAGGAAAATTCATCAAAGACCCGTCAGAACTCATGGGCTCTATATTGATTCCCCTGAAATACCGCACAAAACTATTGAAATTATCAAAAAATGGCGCTTCCTGCTGATCGATAAAATGAGTTTTAAAGAACTGGCTGTCAAGGACAAATTTCATCGAAGGACTGGCGGTTTCGGTTTTCACTGTGTCTATATCATCCACCGTATTCATGTTCCCATCCAAATGCACCCTCTTTACATAAAGAACCGTATCATTTCTGTTTGGCTTAAAACTGCCGCTGAATAATTCACTTCCGGTATTGTATTTCCGGTTGGAATAATAGGTTTTGGATTTAGTAGGGTCATTGGGATCCAGGGTATTCAAAAATGTAGTCAGTTCCGAGATCCTGAGCTGATACTCCAGATCCTGGTTTCCATAGATAGAATCCAACTCAAAACTGGGTGTCACGATCGGTTTACCTTCCTTGTCAAGTATGAGTGCTCCTGTTACAGGGTCTTTCGCGTATTGTACAGTGTCTTTTTTTGAATAGTAGGGAATATTCAGTACAACCAGATCTATGATGGCATTATCACCAAAATCTACTCCTTCTGCCGGCAAAAGCAATTGTGTAGAAAAGCTGCTTTTTAACACTCCGAAGTTCGGGTTTCTGTTTACCCCAAACAAATAACCGGGCTGTGCAGTAAATTTATTGTTATCAACTCTGGATGAGTCTACCGGAATGGTGTAGGACACTACGTCAAATAATGTATCTCCAATACCAAATCTGTTGTTATTTATCAGGTCAACCCCAACATTTTCGATATCCCTTTCACAAGATACTATTACCCCCAGGAGTAATGTAAACAGAAACAAAAGTTTTATGTTACCAAAACGGTTCTTCATCATAAAAAAAAGTGGATTTGATCTTTATTGTTGTAATACTTGCTTTAAATAAAAGTTAGCGTAACTTTCTGCGAGCTGCTCAGGTTTTTGGTATTTTAAGAGAGGTGTTTTTACAGTATCAAGGTATTTTTTCAGTTCAGGACCTGCAGTTTCACTGCCCGTTATAACAGCATCTGAATAATCCATCGCAATTTTTAACAACGCATCTGAAGTTATTTTTTCCAATTCACTTATCTTTTCGGTGCCCAGGAGATCAAATTTAATGTTTTCGATCATTTTTTCCTTATCCAGCTCACCTTCAAAAGCTTTATTATAAACTGAAGTGACTATTTTACTTTTTGAAAACAAAGGATCGTTCTTATAATATTCTTTGATATACAGCGGAACCAGGGATGCCAGCAAACCCGAAACATGCACGATATCTGGTGACCACTTCAGTTTCTTAACAGTTTCGACTACACCTTTTGCAAAAAATATTGCCCGTTCATCATTGTCCGGGTACATCAGATTGTCTTCGTTCGAATAGATGGCCTTTCTTTTAAAATAATCGTCGTTATCTATAAAATACACCTGCATTCTTTCTTTTGGAATCGATGCCACCTTGATGATCAGGGGCATATCCATATCGTTAATGATCAGATTCATCCCCGACAACCTTATCACTTCATGCAACTGATGTCTCCTCTCGTTAATTACACCAAATTTAGGCATGAACAACCTTACCTGCGCTCCTTGCTCCTGCATAAGCTTAGGTATTTCAAATGCCATTTTGGAAGCCTCTGTATTTGGTAAGTAGGGAATTAATTCAGAAGAAACAAAGAGTATTCTCTTATCTTTCATTAATCGTTCTTTTATGAATGGTGCAAAATTACAAAAATATATGTAATTTTCGCCCCATTTAATTCAGTTTGATTGGCATTAACATTATTTAACAATCCCTATGGTCCTATTTAATGAGATTCTTCCGCTACAATCATATCTGTCTGAATTCAAGGGTTCATCCAAGATCGGCTTTGTTCCGACAATGGGCGCCTTACACCGGGGTCATCTGAGTTTGGTAGAAAGGGCTAAAAAGGAAAATGATCTGGTTGTTGCGAGTATCTTTGTTAATCCCACACAATTTGATAGGGCAGAGGACCTGTTGAAATACCCAAAAACGCTCGAGTCCGACAAACAACTGTTGAACTCTGTGGGTTGTGATGTGATCTTTGCTCCTTCCGTTCAGGAAATGTATCCCGAAAAAATTGCCTCTCAAAAATTTAATTTTGCCGGTTTGGATTCTGTAATGGAAGGCAAATTCAGATTGGGTCATTTCGATGGCGTTGGAACAGTGGTAAAAAGACTGTTTGACATAGTGAAACCAGATAACGCATATTTTGGCGAAAAAGACTACCAGCAGCTCATGATCGTCAAAAAAATGGTGGAAACCGAAAAAATACCGGTCAACATTATCGGCTGCCGGATTAGCAGGGAGCCTGACGGACTGGCTATGAGTTCCCGGAATAAAAGGCTTACCGAGGTTCAAAGACTCGAAGCGCCTATTATTTATAAATCCCTTCAAAAAGCAAAAGCCATGTTTGCCGATAATGATCTGGAAAAGATTAAAGAAATGGTGAGCGACAAATTTTTTGGCAATGAGATCCTGAAACTCGAATATTTTGAGATCGCTGATGCAACTACATTGCTGCCTGCCGATAAAAAAACGGAAGACAAAAAATACAGAGGTTTCATTGCCGTTTTTGCTGATACCGTAAGACTCATAGATAACATTGCCTTAAATTAATTACCTTTGCAGCAACAAAAAAACGTGAAATGAATATTGAGGTTTTAAAGTCAAAAATTCATAGAGTAAAGATTACCGATTCTAATCTGAATTATATCGGAAGCATTACCATAGATGAAGATCTTATGGACGCAGCCAACCTGATTGAAGGAGAAAAAGTACATGTCGTAAATATAAATAACGGAGAGCGTTTTGATACCTATGTGATCACAGGCGGGCGCAAAACAGGCGACATTGTTTTAAACGGACCTGCCGCAAGAAGGGTGGCTAAAGATGATATCATCATTATTATCTCATATGCTTCCATGCCTTTTGAAGAGGCCAAAACTTTTAAACCCAGCATTATTTTCCCTGACGAAAAAACAAATTCCCTGCAATAATTCTTGAATAAAAAGCTAAAAAAGTTCCTGATAAACGTTTTACCGGTACTTATTGGTATAGCGCTTATCTGGTATTCCGTTTCAAAATTGAGTCCGGCCGATATGGCTGCGATCAGGAACTCCTTTCAAACAGCCAATTACTGGTGGGTAGGCCTGTCGCTTTTATTGGGTTTGTTAAGCAACATGTCCAGGGCTTACCGCTGGGAGTTTATGCTGTCGCCTCTGGGCTATAAACCCAGGTTTTTAAACAGCCTGATGTCCATTTTGATCGCTTATTTGTTAAATATGATCATCCCGAGGGCAGGTGAAATAGCCAGGGCTACAACGATCTCCAAGTACGAAAAAGTTCCTTTTGAAAAAGCTTTTGGCACCATCGTGTCCGAACGGGTGGCCGATGTCATTATTCTATTGGGCATTATTTTACTGGCCTTTATCTTACAAACCGAATTAATTTCGGGCTATCTGTTCAAAGATGACTCCTCATCCTCTTCGGTGAAATGGATCTTTCTGTTGGTTATGGGCGCCTTTGGTTTACTTTTTCTCAAATTACTTAGAAAAACAAGCAATCCGTTTTTGATGAAAATCCAGAAGTTCGTTTATGGTTTGTTCCAGGGAGTTTTGAGTATCTTCCGTATGAAGAAAAAATGGGCTTTTTTGTTTCATACCCTGTTCATTTGGTCTATGTATATATTGATGTACTACGCGATCACCTTCGCATTGCCCGAAACAAAAAACCTGCCCTTTAGTGCAATTGTCGTCAGTTTTGTGGTTGGATCGCTCAGTATTGCGCTCACCAATGGCGGACTGGGAACTTTTCCTGTATTCGTTGCCAGTGCGTTGACCCTCTATCAGGTTCCGGAAAGCGCTGCCCTGGCTTTTGGCTGGATCGCCTGGACGGCACAAACATTGATGATTATCGTACTGGGAGGTTTGTCTTTTATTATTTTGCCCGTTTACAACCGAAAGGCGGAAACCTAATTGATTCTTTATGGAAACTTATTATAGTCATGGTAAATTTTTGATCACCGGAGAATATCTGGTTTTAAAAGGTGCCCTGGCCCTGGCCCAACCCCTGCGTTTTGGCCAGCATATGGATGTTAAAAAAACAAGTCAAGCCATTTTGCAATGGAAAAGTCTGGATGTGGCCGGGAATGCATGGGCTGATATGACTTTTTCCCTGCCTGATCTGAAGATCCTCTCCTCTTCTTTTGCAAACCGCAAGGATTTCGAAAAAAAAATTGCTGAGACCTTACAGCAAATTTTGATCGAAGCCAAATTGCTCAAACCCGGTTTTCTTGAAAACGAATCCGGCTATTCCATTGAAACCCGGCTTTCCTTTTCGGCTGACTGGGGCCTGGGAAGTTCTTCAACCCTGATCAATAACATTGCCAGCTGGGCACAAGTCGATGCATTTGCTCTTTCGGGAAGAACGATGGGAGGCAGTGGTTATGACATCGCCTGTGCAAACAGCAATCAGCCCATAACTTATCAGCTTATTGAGGGAACAGCCCAGATAAAAAAAGTACAATTCGACCCATGCTTTAAAGAAAACCTGTATTTTATTTATCTAAACAAAAAACAGAACAGCAGAGAAGGCATCGAAAAATTCAGACTGAGCAAATTCGATGATAAGTCCCTGGTTGAGGAGATCAGTACCATCACAAAAAAGATCCTGAGCACTGATCGCCTGGCAGATTTTGAAAATCTTTTGCGTGATCATGAAGAAATTATTGCCGGAATCCTGAAAACCGAGCCTGTTCAAAAAAGACTGTTCTCCGACTATTTCGGGCAGATCAAGAGTCTGGGTGCCTGGGGCGGAGATTTTATACTGGCTACGGGCAATGAGCATACGCCAGCCTATTTTAAAAATAAGGGATACGATACTGTCTTCCCCTATAGCGCCATGATCTTATAAAAGGCGAATGAAAAACAAGAGAGTTGTCATCATCGGAGGTGGAGCGGCCGGATTCTTTGCGGCGATCAATTTAGCGGAAAACAATCCGGATCTCGATATCACAATTCTGGAAAAAAGCGGCCGCGTGCTTGAAAAAGTAAAAGTTTCAGGTGGAGGAAGGTGTAACATCACCCATGCCTGTTTTGACCCGAAGGAACTGGTAAAGTATTACCCCCGGGGCGAAAAGGAATTGCTGGGCCCTTTTCATCAGTTTATGACCGGTGATACTATGGCCTGGTTCGAAAAAAGGGGTGTTCCGCTAAAAATTGAAGCCGATAACAGGGTGTTTCCAGTGTCTAACAGTTCTCAGTCTGTTATTGACTGCCTTCTGAACTCGGCCAGATCACTTGGTATAAAATTAATGCTGAATCAGAAAGTAAATAAGATACATATTGACTCCGGTGTTTTTACTGTATTTTGTGAGGAACAGAAATTTCAGGCGGACAGTTTACTGATCACTTCCGGGAGCAACCCGCAAATCTGGAAAATGCTGGAAGACCTCGGTCACCGGATTATTGCGCCGGTTCCCTCTTTGTTTACCTGTAAGATCTCTGACGACCGGTTAAAAAACATAGCCGGTTTATCGGTGGCAAAAGCAACTGTAAGTATCCCGGATACCCATTTTGCTGTTACCGGCCCTGTTCTGGTAACCCACTGGGGTTTGAGCGGGCCTGCCATTTTGAAGTTGTCTTCCCTTGCAGCACTTTATTTCGCAGAAAAAAATTACCAGACATCTGTTGTTGTGAACTGGGTTGCTGAGCCATTTGATACTGTAATTCAGCAGCTAAAAAACAATAAAAACATCCAGGCCAAAAAGCTGGTAGTCAATAAAATAGGTTTTGAACAAATCCCAAACAGGCTCTGGCTGAAATTTACGGAAGCGTTGCATCTCAGTCCGCTACTGAGATGGGGTGAAGTTTCCAATGACAAATTATCCCAACTCGCCGGTCAGATAACCGGAAGCTTATTTTTGATCAACGGAAAAACTACTTTTAAAGAAGAATTTGTTACTGCGGGAGGCGTAGATTTGAAAGAAATTGACTTCAAACGATTTGAAAGCAAAATACACGGCAATCTCTATTTTGCAGGTGAAACCTTAAATATAGATGCCGTGACCGGTGGTTTTAACTTTCAAAATGCCTGGACAGGTGGTTTTATTGCAGCAAAAGCGATTGCTTCGGTTTAAAACCTGTTCTTTTCCGGATCTTATTCTACTACCTTGGTACCTTTTGCAACAAAGTTATAGCCGGCGCCTACTACTTCTCCCAGAAATTCATTTCCGGTGAAATTGCCTTTCAGTTCGAAATCCATGCCATCATAATTAAAAGTTGAGGTCATTTTTGATTCGATGATGGCCAGGTTTTTCAGATCCATAGAACCTGCTTCTGAAGCCATGATACCTGTGTAAATGCCTTCGCCATTTTTTGCAATGGTCAGGGTGTTCTCAATTGTTCCCATAGGTGTGTCAGCCACGGTAACCTTCCAGTTTCCTAGATAAGGATCAACTTTAGCTACTTTTTTTGAGCTGCTGCAGGCAACTGAAATAAAAAGCAGGGAGACAAACAGAAGTTTTAATGTGTTATTCATGATGTGATTAGTTTTTTATAAAAATAGAAAAAAGAATATTCTTTACAATAAAAAAAACAAATATTTTGGTTTCGCGGATACCTTTGTTTACCCTGCAACTTCAGCGCGGTGGGGTTTTAAAGCATCTCTGACTGCATGCATATCCCCTTCGGTCACCGTCATAAATGCAATGCTGTGATATGCAGCACACTGCTCCGCTGCACAGGGCTCATGCTCCAGATCTGTTTTAAGAGCAAATTCTTTTAAATGCACACTGTGATGCTCTGCAATTCTTTGTGCCTCCGGGCCGCGAAAATCCCAGATCAGTCTGATCTTTCTTTCCATCATGTCAAATCATTGGAATGCAAACAAACTAAATACCGGTCGATTAAAAAAATTATCTTTGTATAAATTTCTCTTATGTCTGCTGTACGTGAATTTTTGTTTGGTCTTTCCGGCAAGTCTCTGCCTCAATCCGGAAATTATGCCTGGAAAAGTCCGAGTAACATTGCTCTGGTAAAATACTGGGGAAAAAGTGAGCCCCAGATCCCTAAAAATGCCTCTCTTAGCTTTACTCTCAGCCAAAGCCATACCGCTACCCGGATCTGTTTTGAAAAAAAAACAGTTTCTGAAGAGAGCAGGCTTGAGATCTTTTTAGATGGTATCCTCAAAGAAGCTTTCCGGCCAAAAGTGGCCGGATTTATTGAGAGAATAAATGAATACGTTCCCTATCTCAATTTTTACCATATAAACATACACACGCACAACACGTTTCCGCACAGCAGCGGGATCGCCTCATCCGCCAGTGGTTTGAGCGCTATTGCCCTGTGCATCATGAGTCTGGAAAAAGAAATGAATCCGGGAATGAGCGAGTCATTTTTCAAACAAAAGGCTTCTTTTCTTGCCCGGCTGGGTTCAGGTAGTGCCTGCAGAAGTATTGAAGGCGAAATCGTAGTTTGGGGCAAACATGAAAGTGTAAAAAAATCTTCTGACCTTTTCGGAGTAAAAATTACAGAGGACATTCACCCTGTTTTTCACCATTTTCAGGACACGATTTTACTGGTCGATGAAGGAGAAAAAGAAGTATCGAGCAGCCTGGGACATAATTTGATGATCGGCCATCCCTACGCTGAAGAGAGATTCAAACAGGCAAATGAAAACTTAAAAAAATTGCTCCCCGTCCTCAGCAGTGGTAATCTAAATGAATTTAACAGAATTGTTGAGAGCGAAGCCTTGTCGCTTCATGCCATGATGTTGACCTCACAGCCCAGCTTTATTCTGATGAAACCCAATACCCTGGAAATCATAGAAAAGATCCGTGCCTTCCGGAAGAGAAGCCAATTAGACCTTTGCTTCACCCTAGATGCGGGGGCCAATGTACATGTGCTTTACCCCAAAAAGAATACAGAGCCCGTTAAGGCCTTTATAATCAGTGAGCTGGCTCCGCTCTGCCAGAATAATAAGTATATTATGGATGAATCAGGGCCCGGTGCCGCACAAATTTTTGAAGGCAGTTCCTAATAATCAAAAATATTTTTACCGGCTTGTATAAGACTATGAAATTTTATTATTTTTATCCGTTCAGATAAGAAAACCGTTTATCTCCAGTTATTTGTATATTTGCATCGCTATGATATAAACTTATTTACCTATGAGAGGACCCCTTTTTTACGCCAAGATCCTGTTATTCGGAGAGTATGGAATCATCAAGGATTCCAGAGGCCTGGCAATTCCCTTTAACACCTATCAGGGCGCACTTAAAATGAGCGGAAAAATGAGTCCGGAAGCCCTTGCTTCGAATCAAAAATTAAAAGGTTTTCTCGGGTATCTGACAGGGCTTGAAAATGAAAGTGTTCAGTTAAATCTGGATGCCCTGGCTGCCGATATCGAGAAGGGTCTTTATTTCGACTCCAGTATCCCTCAGGGTTATGGTGTTGGCAGTTCAGGAGCGCTGGTTGCAGCGATCTATGACAAATATGCTGATGGCAAGATTACCGTTCTGGAAAATTTGACCCGGGATAAGTTGCTGAAACTTAAACAGATCTTCTCCCTGATGGAATCGTATTTCCATGGTAAAAGTTCGGGATTGGATCCTTTGAATTCCTATTTGAGTCTGCCCATACTGATCAATTCCAAAGACAATATAGAACCAACAGGAATTCCTTCCCAGAAAGAAGGAAAAGGCGCCGTGTTTTTGCTGGATTCAGAAATAACGGGTGAAACGCAGCCTATGGTGAATATTTTCATGAATAAGATGAAAAATGAAGGATTCAGAAAGATGATCGATGAAGATTTCGCCAAAATAACAGATGTGTGTATACATGATTTCCTGCA
>JBFYPZ010000025.1:0-21000 GCA_041303035.1 Flavobacteriaceae bacterium | reverse complement strand
TAAACTCCAGTGCTTTTTCATCGATTGAAAATTCTATTCCATCGATCTGAAATAATTTCTGATTCCGGAAATAATAGGCAGGTTACCCGTTCTGACCTTTATGCAGTCCCTCGATAAGGAAACCCTGCGATCAATACTTACCGAACCAAAAAATGCCCTTATTAAACAGTATCAGAAATTGTTTGAGATCGATGGAATAGAATTTTCAATCGATGAAAAAGCACTGGAGTTTATTGTTGATAAGGCAGAAGAGTATAAACTGGGAGCCCGGGGATTGCGGGCCCTCTGTGAAGAGATCCTTACCGACGCTATGTTTGAGATGCCCGGTTCCGGCGAGACCAAATTAAGGGTAACCAAATCTTACGCACAGGAAAAGCTCACGGTCAATACGATCAAAAAATTAAAGGCTGCATCCTGACGAAAAGTAAAAGCAGCAGTATATCTTTACAAGACCATCTTTTTTTTGTACCCTTTCTGACCCATGATCTCACGAAATACCATAGAAAAAGTATTTGAAATTTCTCGTGTTGAAGAAGTCATAGGGGATTTTGTACATCTCAAAAAATCAGGTTCCAATTATAAGGGTTTGAGCCCTTTTGTCGATGAAAAGACACCTTCCTTTATGGTGTCACCCGTAAAGCAGATCTGGAAGGATTTCAGTTCCGGAAAAGGTGGAAATGTGGTCACCTTTTTAATGGAACACGAGCATTACGCTTACCCGGAAGCCATTCGTTATCTGGCGAAAAAGTACCAGATCGAAATTGAAGAGACTTTACAAACCGATACCCAAAAAGCCGAGGCCGACGAGCGCGAAAGCATGTATCTGGTAACGGAATTCGCAAAAAACAATTTTCATCAAAACCTGCTGCACACCGAAAAAGGGAAAGCCATAGGCTTGTCTTATTTTAAGGAAAGAGGCTTTTCTGACGAAACCATAAAAAAGTTTGAACTGGGTTATGCACTGGATGAATGGTCGGCATTTACCGATGCAGCTTTAGAAAAAAAATACGAACTCAGCTATCTGGAAAAAACAGGACTCACCATCGTCAATGAGAACAAAAGATTCGACCGGTTTAAAGGCAGGGTGATCTTTCCGATACATTCCATGAGCGGCAGGGTGCTCGGTTTTGGGGGGCGAACCCTGTTAAAAGATGCCAAGGTTGCCAAATACGTAAATTCTCCGGAATCAGAAATATACCATAAAAGCAAGATCCTGTACGGTATCTTTCAGGCCAAGCAACGCATTGCCCAGCTCGACAGTTGTTACCTGGTAGAGGGTTATACCGATGTGATCTCCCTGCATCAGTCGGGTATAGAAAATGTGGTTGCATCCTCGGGTACAGCACTAACCCAGGACCAGATCCGCCTTCTCAAGCGACTCACCGAAAATGTTGTGGTGCTTTTTGATGGAGATGCGGCAGGAATACGGGCATCGCTTCGCGGAATTGACCTGATCCTGGAAGAAGGCATGAATGTGAAGGTAGTCAGCTTTCCCGATGGAGAAGATCCGGATAGTTTCACGAAGAACAAGAATAAGGAAGAAATTGCTGACTTTTTAGAAAACAATGCCCAGGACTTTATCCGGTTTAAAACGTCAATCCTGCTTGACGAAGCCAAGAATGATCCGATCAGGAAGGCTTCTCTGATCAGGGATATTGTGCAGAGTATCTCCAAAATACCCGACAATATACAAAGGGAGGTATATATTCAGGAATGTTCACACATCATGGATATCTCGGAATCCGTGCTTTTCAGCGAACTGGCACAGCTCATAAAAAAGAGACAGCAGGACCAGAGCACACAGAGAAGCTCATTGCAACCTGTATTTACGCCTATAAAGCTTGAAACAAAAATACCTCCCAAGGTAGACCAGCTGTATATCCTGGAAAGGAAAACCATTGAAATTCTCTTGCTCTTCGGCAATGAAACTGTTGATTTTGTTGATTATGTTATGGATCCCGAAAATGAGGGAAAGCCCAAAAAAGAAATTTACCAGAACAAGGTTTCTCATGAGATCTACACCCAGTTGCAGGAAGACGAAATAGAGTTTTCCAATGAGATATTTAAGAGAATTTATTTTGATATTATTTATCAGCTGAACCAGGAAAAACCGATATCGCCGGATTTTTTTATTCAGCATGAAGATATGCTGCTCGGTAAAATGGTGAGCGATCTGTTGATGGAGGATGAAAAATACCTCCTGAGCGACTGGGGAAGAAAAGAAATTATTGTTAAAAACAAACAAAAGAGCCTGGATAAGCTGGTGCTTGATGTGATCTATAATTTGCGCCGTATCCTGATCGAGCACAAGATAGCCTCGATCAACGAGGAATTACAGGCTCTTGAAAATGACGGGGATCATTCAGAAATACACCGGGAAAAAATGGTGAGTATTATGGAATATACCGGCCTGAAAAAACTGCTGTACGAAAAACTGAACCGGGTTATCTGATCACTTTATTATTTGAGTTCATCCGGTATCTCACAAACCGGGATGGGCACCATTTTGTGCCTGTTCGCTTTGTTGCGGTGCGTAAAGATTTCGAAAACTTCTTTCTCCCTGCCTGTGAACTGTTCTGCAGTATTTCCTTTTTCAGCCATCTTCATGGCCCATTCAAGCTCGTCATAACTCGCTCCCAGCTGATCTTCATCCGTTCTGTCATCCCCAAAAAGACCATCTGTTGGCGGTGCATTTAAAATTGACTCCGGCACCTTTAAAAAAGCTCCCAGTTTGTATACTTCCGACTTCATCAGGTCTGCTATCGGACTTAAATCCACGCCGCCATCTCCGTATTTGGTATAAAATCCCACACCAAAGTCCTCCACTTTATTCCCTGTGCCCACCACAAGGTATCCGTTGATCCCTGCAAAATAATACAAAGCCGTCATTCTCAGCCGCGATCTGGTATTGGCCAGAGACAAGGTGACAACAGCAGTATGCTCAGCTGGGGGCATCGCATCCACAAAAGTGTCAAAAACAAAACTTAGATCTGCCAATTCAGATTGTACATTTCTATAATTTTTCTTTAGACCCACGATATGCTCATTGGCCCTTCTGAGCTGGGCTTCCCCCTGGTGTATAGGCATTTCCAGACAAAGGGTTGGCAAACCGGTTCGGGCGCATAGGGCTGATGTAATGGCTGAATCTATCCCCCCTGATACTCCAATGACAAAACCGTTTACTTTGGCATTTACAGCATAATTCCTAAGCCAGTTCACGATGTGATTTGCAACCTTTTCTGTGTTCATAAGGAAAGTATTTATTAGTTTTGCTGCAACAAAAATAACCAAAAATTATTTTAACTATTTAACCTGAGAAACTGATATGGGTAAATACCTGTTTATTTTAGGATTTATTTTAATGGGCTGTTCAACAAAAGAAAAAGATACCCCCGATCTGTCATCGGTAAATGTCTATACCGAGGTGCACAGGTTTGATCAGGCTTTTTACAATTCGTCAGCCGAGGGACTTCAAGAATTAAAAATGAAGTATCCGTATCTGTTTCCTGTGCAGTACGCCGATACGGCCTGGGTAAATAAAATGAACGATAAAGATGAGCTTGAATTGTTTGCAGAAACCGAAAAGCTTTACCATGATTTTAAAGCACAGGAAGCTGAAATCTCGGATTTATTTAAACATATCAAATACCATTACCCCGGATTTAAGGAACCCAAGGTGCTAACAGTAATCACCAATGTAGATCAGGACAACAAGGTCATTCTTGCCGATAGCCTCCTGTTTATTTCGCTGGACCTGTATTTGGGCAAAGACCATCCTTTTTATGCCGATTTCCCAAATTATATCAAGAGAAAAAATACAAAAGACCATATCATTGTTGATGTGGCAGATGCATTTGCCGTGAAATTGGTACCCCCTTCGGGCGACCGTAGTTTTGTGGCAAGAATGATACAGTCCGGGAAAAGGCTGTTTTTACTTGAACAGCTTCTGGGGGGAAAACCCGAAACCGAAATTTTGGGCTATGAAAAAGAACAAATCCTCTGGGCTGAGGAAAATGAAGCAGAGATCTGGAAATTCTTTATTGAAAATGACCTGTTGTTCAGCAATGACCAGGCTTTGTCAGAGCGGTTTATCGATGAAGCTCCTTTTTCAAAGTTTTACCTGGCCAATGACCAGGATTCACCCGGAGGTATTGGCGGCTGGGTGGGCTTGCAGATGGTTAAAAATTTTATGGAGATCGAGAATGTGGGCTTGCTTGAAATGCTTCAGACCCCCAACGAAGAAATATTTAAAAAATCAAAGTACAAACCCAAAAAAGGTTAAAATCAATTATTTATGGCAGTAAAACACAGATCGACCATACAGTTTAAAATTGGATTGGATGAAAATAAAGTTCCGGAAAAAATTTCCTGGAGCGCAGATGACGGTGGTATTGAAGGCATGGAAGCGAAAGCTGCCTTCCTTTCTGTTTGGGACAGCGCTAACAAAGATACTTATAAAATAAACCTTTGGACCAAAGACATGCCGGTTGATGAGATGAAACAGTTCTATCACCAGATGCTGGTTTCCATGGCAGAATCTTTTCAACTTGCCACGGGAGATGATAAAATGAGTGCAACCATGCGCGATTTTTGCGATTATTTCGCAGAAAAAATGGGGATCATTCAAAGATGATCTGGCCTCCTGCAATTTTAGATACGATCTTGAGGTAATCTTCCCGGTTTTCTATAAAGTCCAGATCCGAAACTTCGATTATGACCTTGGGTATACTTTCGTCAGATTTTATAAAATTAATATAGGCTGTCTGTATGCTGTCGAGATAAGCGCCCTCTATGTTCTGCTCGTAAACACGGCCCCTTTTCCTGATGTTTTTCAGCAAACCTTCAGTCGACTGGTGAAGAAATACATAGATATCCGGTTTGATTATTTCTTTATAAAGTATATCAAACATTTTTCGGTATAACTTATATTCTTCTGCCGGCAGCGTTACCTGAGCGAAAATCAGGGACTTGAATATATAATAGTCAGATACGATAAAATTCTTGAACAGGTCGAATTGGGAGAGTCCATCGCTGAGCTGCTGGTAGCGATCAGCCAAAAAACTCATTTCCAGCGGAAAGGCGAAGCGTTCCTGGTCCTCGTAAAATTTAGGCAGAAACGGGTTGTCGGCAAATCGTTCAAGTACCAGTTTGGCATTGAAATCATCGCCTAATTTTTTTGCCAGCGAAGTCTTTCCTGAACCAATATTCCCTTCAATGGCGATGTAATTGTACTTCTCAAACAGCGCCAGTGGCCTGTTGAGTCTTGCATCTGTTTTTTGGACTTCCGTTTCATCAGGGCATTGTGACAAACATGCGTTTATCGATATCTTTTTAATCGGATGCTTAATTTGGCCTGCAATTTCTGCCAGAGGTACCAGAACAAATTTCCGCTCAGTCATCCGGGGATGGGGTACGATCAGATTTGGACTAAAAATAACTTCATCCTCAAAGAGCAGAATGTCAATATCTATGGTTCTCGAACTGTATTTTTTTTCATCTTTCCGGACACGGCCTAATTTCTGCTCTATTTCCAGGATCCTTTGCAGTAATTCTTCCGGACTTAAACTGGTTGTGAGAGCCACACAAATGTTATAGAAATCATCAGCCTCAAAACCCCAGGCTCTGGTTTGATAAACCGATGAAATACGACTGATGTGCCCGGTATACTGCACCAGGAAATGTATGGCTGCCTGCAGGTTTTGCAGCTTGTTTCCCTGATTACTGCCCAGAGATAAATATGTTTCACGGGTTATTTTCATAGTGCTGGTACAAAGGAAATAAATCACAGTGAAAAAAACCTTGTATACTATTTTAATTTTATCTATTGTTGTAACAAATGAATGAATCTATCGACAAATTATTAGATAAACATTAATATCAATAAAAGATGACTTTTTTAAGAGAATTACTCGCAGTAATATTGGGTATATTTATTTCCTTGTTCATTATGTTCGCGGTTTTTGCAATCGCTGTGAGCGTGTTGAGCTCTTCCTTTAGTTCTGAGGACATTGTTGAAGTGAAAAACAATTCCATTTTAACTTTGGAACTGGAAGAAGTTATTAAAGATTTCGCCCCCAGGAGCGATGATCCGTTTGCCAGTCTTTTGGATTTTAAAGATGAGAAGATAGGACTCAATGAAATGATCAATGCCATTGAGAATGCGAAATCTGATGACCGGATTAAAGGAATAAGCATTGAAGCCCTGGAGATCAGCGGAGGTATTTCACAAATGCAGTCCCTCAGAAATAAATTACTGGAATTCAAGGAAACCGGGAAATTTATTTATGCCTTCGCGGATATGTACACACAAAAGAACTATTACCTGAGCTCGGTGGCAGATTCGCTCTTTGTCAATCCCGTTGGTGGCGTTGATTTCAAAGGATTGAGCACCGAAATGTATTATTTTAAAGACTTTCAGGATAAGTACGGTATAAAAATGGAAGTCATCCGCCATGGTAAATACAAAAGTGCGGTGGAACCGTTCTTGTCCAATACAATGAGCGAAGAGAACAAGGAGCAAACCGCGTCCTTTTTGAATTCCATCTGGAATGAAGTGATCAAGGATATCGGGTTTTCAAAAAACAAATCCAATGAAGAACTGAATAAAATAGCTGACAGTTTAATGGCGAGAAACCCTGAACTGGCCGTAGCAAGCGGAATGGTTCACGGCGCTGTGTACAAGGACCAGTACCGTGACAAATTAAAAGAGCGTGTTGGTGTAAAAGATACTGATGACATGAATTACCTGAGTCTGACCGACTATATCAGCAGCGGCAAGGGCAGGATCAAATCCAGTGCGAAAGACAAAATTGCGGTTATTTATGCGCAGGGTGAAATTATTTACGGAGAAGGTGATGAAGGAACTATCGGACAGGAACTGATCATCTCTTCCCTGAAAAAAGCAAGAGAGAATCCGCATGTAAAAGCAATCGTATTGCGCGTAAACTCACCCGGAGGCAGCGGACTGGCAAGTGATATTATGTGGAGAGAGCTCGAATTAACTTCCAAAGACCTGCCTTTGGTGGTTTCTATGGGAGATATGGCCGCATCGGGCGGATATTATATGGCCTGCAATGCAGACAAAATTTATGCAGAACCTACAACAATCACAGGCTCGATCGGAGTTTTTGGTATGCTGCCAAACGCAAGTGAATTTGCCGGCAGGATAGGTATTAATGCCGAACAGGTAGGCACAAACCACCAGTCGACCGGCTATAGTCTTTTTGAACCGATTTCTTCAAAATTTTATAATAATGTGCAAATGGATATTGAAGATTTCTATAAAACATTTGTTCAAAAAGTAGCTGACGGAAGAAAAATGACCTTTGCACAGGTTGATAGTATTGCTCAGGGCAGGGTGTGGACAGGCGTACAGGCGAAGGAAATAGGCCTGGTAGATGAATTGGGAAGCCTGGAAGATGCCATAGCAGCAGCAGCAGATCTGGCTGATCTTACAGAATACCAGGTAAGGAACTACCCGGATTACGATCAGAGTCTGAAAAATATGTTTGGCGGAAGCAGTTTTTTACGCAGCAAAAAAGATGCTGTACTAAAGTCAGAACTTGGTCAGGAAAACTATCAGATGTATAAAAACCTGAAACAAGTCACAGAATGGCAGGGAATACAGGCCAGAATTCCCTTTATTTTTGAAATAAAATAAGTTATTGAATAATTCGGGTCATCTCATTGCGGTATCTCGAAGCACTTTTTCCCGTGATCTCATTAAAGGTTTTATTGAAGTGGGAAAAATTGTTGAAGCCGCAGGAATAGCAGATATCTGAAATACTCATTTGACTTTCATACAACAACTTTGTGGCATGTACCACACGGTATTCGTTAACCAGTTGGGTAAAAGTTTTTCCGGTTGATTTTTTAAAATATCTGCAGAAAGCGGGTACGGTCATACTGACCTTATCGGCTATTTCTTCCAGGCTGATGGCCTGCTGAAAATGGTCATTGATATGCTTGTAGATCATATCGATCTTTGCGCTGTCCTGCGGTGCAGTTTCAAAAGCAAAGCCATCTACACTCAGCAGGGTATAATCCCTGGCCAGAGAAAGGTCATTCAGGATTTCAAGTAAGCCGATTATTCGCTCAGAACCCGACAACAACAAAAGGTCTTCTATCTTTGGGCCAACCAGTTTTTTTGTTTCCGGCTTGAAGAGAATTCCTTTTTTTGCCTTTTCAAACAGGTTAGCAATTTGTGCCATTTCCGGAATGCTAAAAAATGAGGGCCCTAAAAAATCCGGTTTAAACTGTACTATGGTTTCTGAACCATTAACGGTAAGCCGGTCTGTAAATCCGTTATGTGGCAGATTTGCACCCAGCAACAAAAGCTGGCTGTTGTTAAAATAAGACAGGTGATTGCCAATATGCCTTTTTCCCTGGCCCTTGTTGACATAAACAAGCTCGATCTCCGGATGAAAATGCCAGAAAGGGGCATTGTTCTTGACCATCTCACTGTTTTTTTTCACCAGAATGGAACTGCCGAAACCGGGACTTACCTTTTCAAGATGTGGTTTATTATTGTGCATACCTCTTTTTTTAAGCAAATTTAAGCATAAACAATTCTGGCAATATACACTTTCTTAACCATAAAGTATGTAAAATTAACCGAAAACGATTAAGATATAAAAAAATGGGTTAAAATAGAATATATATTAGTAAATATGCTTGTTTTCAGTTCTGGCAAACTGAAATACTTTTGTCCTGTAAAACTTAAACAAACTATTATGAAAAAAATTATCAGAAAAAGTATTAACATGGCAATCATGTTGGGTGTAATGTTTGGTTATGCAAATGAGAATGATCGTTTGCTTGACAAGAACAAAAAAAGCACGAACGTAACATTGACAAATGTTAAAAAGGGATCAAGCCTGAAACTGAAAGATGCGGATGGCACAACCTTGTATGAAGAGTCAATCTCCGTGAATGGAAATTACGACAGGGTTTTTAATTTCAGTGCCCTGCCTGAAGGTAATTATGAAATTGAAGTGGACGAATATTCTTTGATCAGGATAATTCCTGTTACAGTTAAAGCAGAGAGTATCCTTATTCACAATGACAAGTCGAGCTTTATAAATAAGCCCCTGTTCAAAATCACGAACGATGAGGTGCTTGTGACCAAAGTTGCTGCTTACGGAGAGTCAACAACGATAAAGCTTTTTTACGATGGGGTGGATCTGATCTACAGTGAAACGAGTTCTTCAGAACGTCCTCTGGCTAAGAAATTTGATTTTTCAAAAGCTGAAAAAGGAACTTACCACTTCGAATTGAACTCAGAAGGCAGAACATTTACAAAAGTTGTCAATTTCTGATCGGGAATCCTTCCTATGCAGGCAGATGCCTGTTTAAATTAAAAAGTGGACTTAGCGTCCACTTTTTTTATAGGTAACAAAACTGTAATCATAGGCGTTTTTATCATCTTTTTTGTGATCCTCACGCTTGATCTCTTTCCAGATGCTTTGATCGATAACAGGGAAGAAAGTATCGGCCTCAACATCTGCATGAACCAGTGTTAAGTCCAGCAAGTCGGCAAAGGGCAGTGCCTGTGTATAGATCTCTGCACCTCCTAAAATATAGATTTTTTCTTTGTTTTTTGAAATTTTCAGAGCCTGTTCCAGTGAATGAACAACAGTAACGTCAGCTGCTATAAAATCCTTGTTCCGGGTAATTACAATGTTATTGCGGTTTGGAAGGGCTTTTCCCAAAGATTCAAAGGTTTTCCGGCCCATAACAACGGTTTGACCCAGGGTAGTGGATTTAAATCTTTTCAGATCTGCAGGCAAATGCCAGATCAGTTGATTGTCCTTACCCAAAGCGTTATTCGATGCTATGGCAGCAATAATAATAACCATGTGAAACAGGGGATTACTTCGTGATTTCAGAGGAAGGTTTATCGGTAAATGCACCCTCTTTTTCGAGCTTATTTTCCAGCTCCTTCACTTTTTGGTTGTGCCTGGCCATAAGTTTGTCAGTTTCTCTTCTAAGCCATTCTTCCCCAAACATGGGTTTGAAAACAAAAATTCTGAGTACATGCATGACCAGCACAAACAACCAGATCATGATAGCCCAGAAATACCAGTCCTTTTCCGGATAGACGTTAAGCGTTTTATTAAGGACAACAAAAAAAACCGAGCCCACCAGAAACAGTAACAAGTGATAATAAAGACCCCTTTTTTCTTTGGCTCTTTTTCTGGCAGCTTCGTAAATTATGTGATGGTCATCGTTTTTCATAGATCGGTATTTATTTCATTTCCCTTAACCACTCTTTGATATAATCGTTAAAATTTTCCCGGTCATTATGAGAGATGGAGCGGTTGTTAAACAAGGCTGTACTCACCTCAGTTTTTTGTTTTTTCTTTTTCAATGAAATGATGAAGTCTTTTATTTTGTGCAGGGAACCTGAATCGTTCACTTGCATGATCTCATCTATCAGCGATTTTTTTATTTGTGAAGCAGTCATTTTATCAGGTTTATATGGATACGATTCCTTTTATATGCGGATGGGGATTATAGTTGACCAATTTAAAATCATCAAAACCAAAATCAAAAATATTTTTGATTGTTGGGTTCAGCTCCATGGTTGGCAAGGCTCTCGGTTCTCTGGAAAGCTGCAGATCAATTTGTTCAAGATGGTTATTATAAATATGGGCATCACCAAAGGTATGAATAAATTCGCCATATTGTAAACCCGTAACATGAGCCACCATCATGGTAAATAGTGCATAGCTGGCAATGTTGAACGGTACCCCCAAAAAAATATCCGCGCTTCTCTGGTACAGCTGGCAGGATAGTTTTCCGTCAGCCACATAAAATTGAAAAAAAGCATGACAGGGAGGAAGGGCAGCTTTGTGGTTGGCTACATTTTCAGCAAAAGATTTGGAAGTATCCGGCAGCACACTGGGATTCCAGGCAGAGATCAACATACGCCTGCTGTCTGGATTAGTCCTGATGGTCTGAATCAGCTCCGAGATCTGGTCTATGCCATCACCGTTCCAGTTTCTCCACTGGTAACCGTATACCGGGCCCAGGTTACCTTGCTCATCGGCCCAGGCATCCCAGATACTCACTCCATTTTCTTTCAGGTAACCAATATTGGTATCTCCTTTTAAGAACCAAAGCAGTTCATAAATAATCGATTTTAAGTGCAGCTTTTTGGTGGTTAACATGGGGAAGCCATCGGCCAGGTCAAAGCGCATCTGGTATCCGAAAATACTTTTCGTCCCCGTTCCTGTTCTGTCGGTTTTGGTTACGCCATTTTCTTTGACATATTTGATCAGATCTAAATACTGCTTCATTTTTTAAATTTTAAAACCGGAGAAAATCAACCCAATATCATTCCGGCTATGGTAGCTGATAACAAAGATGCCAGTGAGGCTCCTATCAATGCTTTGATGCCAAATTCAGATAATGTTTTTCTTTGTGAAGGGGCCAGGGAGCCTATACCACCAATCTGAATGCCAATAGATGCAAAATTAGCAAATCCACATAACATATAGGTAGCCATGATCACTGATTTCTGAAACTTTAAATGGACCGGATTTAGCAGGTCTTTCAGCTCGGCAAGTTGAATATAGGCAACAAATTCACTCGAAGCCAGCTTGATTCCCAACAATTGACCCATTAAAAGCATATCTTCCCTTGCTACTCCAATGAGCCACATCAGCGGTGCAAAAATAGTCCCCAATATAGCCTCAAGGGAAAGCTGCGTGTAAGGAGAATTTGCGGCTATCCAGGAATTGACCTGTATCCATTCCCCAAGTTTTCCGAGAATTCCGTTGAACATGGCGATAAATGCAACAAATACCAACAACATGGCGGCCACATTTGCGGCCAGTTTAAGTCCTTCGGTTGTGCCATTGGCAATAGCATCCAACATATTTGACCCGATCTGTTCATGACTAACATTCACCTCACTATCGATGCTTTCAATTTGAGGGTATAACATTTTTGAAATGACTATGGCTCCCGGTGCGGCCATTACCGAAGCGGCCAGCAGGTGTTTGGCGTATAACAACCTCAACTCAGGATCTTCCCCACCCAGAAATCCGATATAGGCGGCGAGCACTCCTCCGGCCAAAGTAGCCATACCCCCAACCATTACCAGCAGGATCTCTGATCGGGTCATTTTTTCGAGATAGGCCTTGATCATCAGTGGAGCTTCTGTTTGTCCCAAAAAAATATTTCCTGCAACGGACAGGCTTTCGGGGCCTGATACATTCAGCAATTTGGTAAGGACCCAGGCTAGTCCCTTCACGATTACCTGAATAACACCCAAATAAAACAAGAGGGAAGTAAGGGCAGAAAAAAAGATGATGGTTGGTAAAATCTGAAAAACGAATACAAATCCAAATGTTTCTACATTCATCAGATTCCCGAATAAGAAGGTACTTCCTGCTCTTGTATAATCCAATATACTAATAAATATACTGCCCAAAAATTCAAAAATACTTCTGATGAAGGGTACTTTAAGTACACCGATAGCCAGCAATAACTGGGCTGAAAGTCCAAAGCCTACTGTTTTCCAGTTGATTTTTTTTCTGTTATTGCTCAGAATAAAGGCAATAACCAATAAAACGACCATTCCCAATACGCCTTTCCAAAAAGAAGTAAAGGTAAAACCTTCATTGGCTATTAGAGTTCCGGCTTGTGACTGCGCTAGAAGAGGTTCAAAAGAAGTAAGTAATAACAGGGACAGTAATAATTTAACCATAAAGTATTATTTTCTGTCGCGTTTAGAAATTTCATCCCTTAATTTTGCAGCCAGCTCATAATTTTCATTGATTACGGCCTGCTCCAATTGCTTGTTTAGTTCTTCTAAACTGTCATTTTCAAACCCGGTCTCCTGCTCGGCACCTTCGAGATCTACTACCAGGTCCTCCAGTTTGAACTTGGATTGTTCCAGTTTTGACTGATCTTTTATTTTGATAATAATACCTGCCTTGTCAAGAATATTTTCGAAGGTAAAAATAGGAGAACCAAAACGAATGGCCAGTGCTATGGCATCTGATGTCCGTGCATCGATGATCTCCTCTATGCCGTCATTTTCACAGATCAGGCTGGAATAGAATACCCCATCCACCAGTTTGTGTATGATCACCTGCTTGATATGGATACCAAAACGGTCTGCAAAAGTTTTAAAAAGGTCATGGGTCAGGGGGCGCGGAGGCTTGATCTCTTTTTCCAGGGCAATGGCAATGGACTGTGCTTCTGAGGCTCCGATAATAATGGGCAGGGTGCGCTCTCCTTCATTCTCACTTAAAACAAGAGCATACGCTCCGCTTTGAGTCTGGCTGTACGAAATGCCCTTGATATTTAATCTGACTAAACTCACTGCTTTTACAAAAAATTTAAAAGCGAAATTATTAATAAAATTTAACAAGCCTGTAATAATTTGAGACTAATTTAGTCCAAAAAGAAACTGCCCTTTATTTTACTAATTTACAAAAATATTTATTTATTGTGTACGCTTAAATTCTTTTAATTTTTCGGTGAGTTTGGGTACTATTTCAAAGGCGTCTCCTACAATTCCGTAATCGGCTGCCTTGAAGAATGGAGCTTCAGGGTCGGTATTGATAACAACCTTGCATTTGGAAGCATTGACCCCTGCCAGATGCTGGATGGCACCTGATATACCGATAGCAATATACAAATTGGCGGCAACCGGTTTTCCTGTTTGGCCTACATGCTCAGAATGAGGCCTCCAGTGAAGGTCAGATACAGGCTTTGAACAGGCCGTTGCTGCACCCAATACCTCTGCCAGACTTTCCACCATGCCCCAGTTTTCAGGACCTTTTAATCCGCGGCCGCCTGAAACAACTACATCGGCATCAGCAATTGTTATTTTTCCGGAAGTCTTTTCTACTGCGCTTAGGGTGATCTTAAAATCATCTTCCGATAGGGCAGCAGTAAATTCTTCTGCGGCAGGACTCGTTTTCTCTTCTTTTATACCAAAGGAGTTTTTTGCAAGGCAAATTATTTTTTTGCCGGACTTTATTTCTGTATGTACAAATGCCTTCGATGAAAAAGCAACTCTTTTAACCACAAACGGATTCAGGGAGACAGGAACCTCTGTTACCCCGGATGCCATTCCGGCATTGAGATTTACAGCCAGAAGAGGAGCCAGGTATTTGCTGTTATTGCTTGAATCCAGCACAATGATGTCGGCAGATTCCTTTTCAGCAAGCTGGCTCAGTGCATCGGCAATGGCCTTGGCATTAAATACGCCCAAACGGTCATTGACTATATTGATCACCTTATCAGGGCCATAACCGGAAAGTCCTGAAACGTCGGTTGCGCGTATGGTTGCCACAATCAGTTTGGTATTGGCCATTTTGGCAATACTTTTTCCGTATGAGATCAACTCCAACGCGGTATTTTTGAATTTTCCTTCTGAGTGGTCTGCTAAAACTAGAACAGGCATATGTTTTTATTTTTTGATTATTGAAATAGCTTAAATTACTTTGGCCTCGTTGTGCAACAAACGAATCAGCTCATCCAGGTCACCGGCCGCAATGATCTTACAGGCCGATTTCTGGGCTGGCTTCTCATACATGTTTACCTGAGTTGCCGGTTCTTCTGCAATGGGATCTATAACTTTTAGGGGTTTTTGTCTGGCCATCATGATACCGCGCATATTGGGAATACGGAGTTCACTTTCTTCTACCAAACCTTTCTGGCCGCCAATTACCAAAGGAAAGCTCGTTTGCAGAATTTCTTTTCCTCCGTCAATTTCTCTGGTTACCGTTGCAGTACTGCCTTCAATTTCAAGACCTATACAGGCATTAATAAAATTATAACCCAACAAATTGGCCACCATACCGGGAACCATACCGCCGTTGTAATCAATGGATTCTTTACCGGCCAGAATCAGATCAAAACCTTCAGATTTAGCATAAGCAGCAATCTGCCGGGCTACAGATAAACCATCGGTAGCCTCCGTATTTATGCGTACGGCATCGTCTGCACCAATGGCCAGCGCTTTTCTTAAGGTAGGTTCTGTGGTATTGTTTCCAACATTTATCGCAGTGACGGTAGCTCCCTGTTTTTCTTTGAACCACATTGCCCTGGTAAGTGCAAATTCATCGTAGGGATTGATGACAAACTGCACACCGGTTGTATCGAATCTGGTGTTGTTATCCGTAAAATTGATTTTGGAAGTGGTATCGGGAACATGACTTATACAAACAAGTATCTTCATTCTTAAAAGTTTATTTCATTAAATAGGTAAAGCGGCACGAAGTTATAATAATTTTTTTAAAATACTATGCATGCATAGTAAAATTTAGTGCAAAATGATTTTAAAACCTGTAATAGTTACAAATTTTGCTAAAAAATATTTATTTTTGCACCTCTTATACCGTTTTTTCTCATTCAACCCATATTTTTTTGGATGAAGTGACAGGAATGGTTTAAGGAATGATGTTAATTTTAAAATTAAATATCTTTTAATGAAAACAATTCAATTTCGAGAAGCAATAGCGGAAGCGATGAGTGAAGAGATGCGCCGTGATGAATCCGTTTACCTGATGGGTGAAGAGGTTGCTGAATACAACGGAGCTTATAAGGCTTCCAAAGGAATGCTGGATGAATTCGGCCCTAAACGTGTAATTGATACACCAATTGCCGAACTTGGATTTTCAGGTATTGCCGTTGGTTCTGCCATGGGTGGCAACAGACCGATCGTTGAATTTATGACCTTTAATTTTTCCCTGGTGGGTATAGACCAGATCATCAACAATGCTGCAAAAATCAGACAGATGTCTGGCGGACAATTCAATTGCCCGATAGTTTTCAGAGGCCCCACAGGAAGTGCTGGTCAGCTTGCAGCAACACACTCTCAGTCTTTCGAAAACTGGTTCGCCAATACGCCCGGACTAAAAGTAATCGTACCCTCTAATCCATACGACGCAAAAGGTCTGTTGAAGGCAGCGATCAGAGATGACGATCCGGTTATTTTTATGGAGTCGGAACAAATGTATGGCGATAAGGGCGAGGTTCCTGAAGGAGAATACGTACTGCCTATTGGCGTTGCAGATATAAAAAGAGAAGGAACCGATGTTACCATTGTTTCTTTTGGAAAAATAATCAAAGAAGCATACAAGGCTGCTGATATTCTTGAAAAAGAAGGAATTTCGGTTGAAATTATCGACCTGAGAACCATTCGTCCAATGGACCACCAGGCTATCTTTACTTCTGTCAAAAAGACGAACAGGCTGGTTATCCTGGAAGAAGCATGGCCTTTTGGAAATGTGGCCAGTGAAATCGCCTATCAGGTTCAGGAAAATATATTCGACTATCTGGATGCTCCAATTCAAAGAATAAATACTGCAGACACGCCGGCTCCTTTTTCACCGGTATTACTCGAAGAGTGGCTGCCCAATGCCAACGACGTAATTGCCGCAGTTAAAAAGGTAATGTACCTCAAATAATCAAATTTTCTAATAAGGAAAAAGCCATCTGAAAAGGTGGTTTTTTTTCTTTTGTCAGTTTAAAATGTCGTTAAAAGAACCAAGGCATTTAAGCAGGAATAATTATCTTTGTCCTTATTTATTCTGTATTTTCTAAAATGACAGCCTTTTTTTAATTTTTTTTTATGACAGAAAGTAACGATGAAAGTTTGTCTACCTATTTTGAGATAGAGACTGGTTTTTCCATGATCAAACTGACGAATAACAGCCCGAAGGCATTGAATTATTTTTATAAGAATGAAGGGGATATAATACAGATGCACTTCGGATTGGCAGGCACCTACAAATTGAACTTTAATCAAAGGACCTACCAGATCCCGGTACCTGAAAACACTTCGTATTTACTGTATAATCCCCAACTGCAGCTGCCCGTTGATCTCGTCCTGGATTCTAAGAGCAAAGCCTTGATTTTACTGATCTCTATTGAGAAATTTCATTCTTTTTTTACCAAAGAGGCAAATCTGATCCATTTTTTAAATCCGGAAAATATTGATAAAAAATATTATCTGGAAAAGGCACTGGAACCCACATTGATCCTGACATTGAATCAATTGTTTCACTTTGGTTTACATTCTTCACTTGAAAAATTGTACACCAAAGGAAAGATTTTTGAACTCCTGAGCCTGTATTTTAACCGCTCTGATGGAACCGATACCCAAAAATGTCCATATCTTGAAGATGATGCCAATGTCGAAAAAATTAAGATTGCCAAAGATATACTGATTAAAAATCTCATAGAACCTCCCTCGCTGCACGATCTCGCAAATCAGGTCGGTCTGCCATTGCATTATTTGAAGGATGGATTTAAACAGATCTATGGGGTTACTGCCTTTGGCTTCTTGTTCAATTATAAAATGGATTATGCGCTGAATCTGCTGGCTACAAAAAAATACAACATAGCGGAAGTCAGTTTTGAGGTTGGGTACAGTACGCCTAGTCATTTTATTGCAGCCTTCAAGAAGAAGTATGGTTCAACTCCTAAAAAATATTTACAAAGCCTGAATTCCTGATCGAGCTATCAGAAACCAAGACACGGAAAAACGGACTTAAATTCAATAGGTTATCAGAATTTGTTTAAATCAAAAAATTACAGGGCTTCCTGAGCCAAATAGAAAAGATATGCTGAGATTGAAACTCTTTTACCGGAAGGATTATTGTCAATTATTTGTATGAATAGGAAAATTGTATTCTTTCTGGTTGCTGTTGTCTTTGTCCATTCAAATATACTGGGGCAGGTTAAGGTTGGCGGACGTGTGGTTGATGAAAATCAGGAACCCGTTCCCTTCGCCAATGTTATATTTAAAGGCACCAGCATAGGAACTGTTTCTGATGAAAAAGGCAGTTTTTATCTTGAAGATAAAGAATTTCATCCTGAACTCGAAGTTTCATTTATGGGCTTTGAAAAAAACATTATTCCTTTAAAAGACCGCAATTTTAATTTGGTTATTGTTCTGAAAGAGGATGCAGCCGTTTTGAATGAAGTCACGGTTTATTCAGGCCGTGTAAAGAACAAAGACAATCCCGCTGTAGCCATTCTGAAAAAGATCTGGGAAAACAAAAGGAGGAATGGAATTTACTTGTACAACCAATACGAGTTCAGCAAATATGAAAAAATTGAATTTGACCTGAATAATATCGATGAAAAACTGATGAGTAACCGTGTTTTTAAGGGGATGGAGTTCATATTTGATCAGGTGGATACCTCTAATATAACCGGAAAACCCTATCTGCCGATTTTTATCAATGAGTCTGCTCATAAAGTATACGGGACAAATACCATACCCAAAAAATACAATGAAAAACTGCTTGGAAATAAAAACTCAGGTTTCCAGGATAACCAGGGACTTATAGCTTTTATAAAGCAGCTGTACGTAGAATATGATATCTATGATAATTATATCAAGTTCTTTGACAAGAGTTTTAACAGTCCACTTTCCAGATTGGGTCCGACAGTCTATAATTACGTATTAAGAGACAGCTCATTTATTGACAACAAATGGTGTTACAACATTGTTTTTTATCCGCGCAGACCAAATGAGCTGACCTTTAAAGGTGATTTTTGGGTAAACGATACCACCTTTGCCATAAAAGAAATTGAAATGTATGCCAATAAATCAGCCGACGTAAACTGGGTGAAAGAAATATACATTGAACAGGAATTTGAGGTATTGAACGACAGTGTGTTTTTATTGAAACGGGATCATTTTATGAGTGATTTCGCACTCAGGACCAATGATAAGTCCAAAGGTGTTTACGGCAAGAGAACAACGCTGTACAACAACCACATATTCAATATAAAAAGGGACGATGAATTTTATAAGAAGGAAGTACTGGAGTCAGAGGAAATTTATAAAAAACCAGACTCGTTCTGGGCTGAGAACAGGTTGGAGAAACTGAGTAACGATGAACTGGGCATCTACAAAATGCTCGATACGCTTCAAACCGTGAAAAGATTCCGGGATCTCAACAGCGCAGCCGAAATCCTCACTTCAGGGTACTGGCAGATAACCGATGGCTTCGATTGGGGACCTATATTTTCCACTTTTGGATTCAACGACGTGGAAGGATTTCGTTTGCGTTTTGGGGGGAGAACCTATTTTTCAAAATCGGATAATTGGCGGCTGCAAGGTTACCTGGCTTACGGATTTGGCGACAACCGATTCAAATACGGAATTGAAGGCAGGTGGCTGGTTGAAAAAAAGAACCGTATTACGTTATCACTTGGGAACCGCCGGGATGTTGAACAGCTCGGGGTGAGTTTAACCACTTCCAATGATGTACTCGACAAAAGTTTCGCCACGACCTCCCTCTTTACCAGTGGAATCAACACATATCTTAGCGATGTGAACATCTCGAATGGAAAAGTAGCCATAGAACCGGTGAAGAACCTCCAGTTTATTGTGGGAGGTACCTATAAGAAATTGCAGTCGGCTGATCAGGACCTGTTTAATGCGGATTATATCGATGAAAACGGCAATATCCAGTCGCATATCAATCAGTCTGAAGCGAACATTGCCATTCAGTATAGCCCCGGAAGAAAACCCTGGGGTTTGGGTGTTGATCAGGGTGTAAGTAATGAAGGCAGATTTCCAACCTTGTATTTTAGTTACACCAGAGGTATTGAAGGACTTTTTAACAGTGATTTCGATTATCATAAACTTCAGTTCTATTATGAACAACCCTTTCAAATAGGATTGCTGGGCAGGACCAAGGCTTATTTTGAAATAGGAAAAACGATCAATACCGCTCCCTTGCTCCTGCTGAACATTGTTCCGGGTAACCAGACCTATTTTATCGGGCAACGGATCTTCGACCTGCTCGACTATTACGAATTCGTTACCGATGAATATGTGTCCTTGCACCTGGATCACAATTTTAACGGAAAATTATTTGCTAAGATACCTGCCCTGAGGAAGTTGCAATGGAGGGAACTGGTTGGAATAAGGGGAGTGCTTGGAAATATTTCCGATGAAAATATGGCCATCAATGCCTCTGATATTACCTATGTAGCGCCGGAAAAATTATATTGGGAATACCATGTAGGTGTTGGCAATATTTTCAAATTAATCCGCATAGATCTCGTTTACCGCGGCAGTTATAAAGATATGCCGGGTGTTACCAAATTTGCAGTCAAAGGCGGTCTTGGATTTTATTTTTAACGGTCGAAATACCAGTTGAACAGATCCGATTTTACACCAACAGTAAACCAGGTTGTCTGATCATCCTGCACCCTGGAACCGGATTGTAAAGGCGAAAAATCCCTGAAAGTAAATCCTGCAAACAATTTCAGGTTGGTCACGGGGTTTACGATATATCCGCCCTGAATATCGGTGATAAAGATATTGGTGGTATTTCCTTGTCCGACCTCATTGCCGTAATCCGAAACCCTCTCATTGTAAGACACATATATATCACCACCATAACTCACATCCGAATTTTCAAAATCAAAACCTTTTTCGCCAAGGATAAGTTTTAAGTCGCCGAACCAACGGTTTTTGGTATATCGGGCAATGCCGACCACTTCCCAGAAGTTGCCACCCCATAAATGCGCAATGGCCTGGTTGTAGTGTCCTGAATTTAAAGTTACGTCACCATGGGAGAAAGTATAAGGTGAGGACCAATTGAATTCTCCCTGCAGCATCAGATTTTCTATTTTAAAGGCATTGTAGTATTTTCCACCCAATTGCAGGGCAAATTTATTTCCCCAGTAACCATCTCCGCTAAATACTTCATCAACGGTCATTTCATCGATCAAAAACTGACTGTAAACAGAGATATTGCTGTTGACCTTGTATTTCATATTCAAACCGATCTGAACATTTCCACTATTGTCACCGCCGTTTGAAAATTCAACTGCACGGTAAAAAATGATCGGATTAAAAAAGGAAACATCGAAACCGTCATAACTGTTTTCATTGGTAATTACGGACTCGAAAAGACCAATATTGAAATTTTTAGTAATATTCCAGCTCAGGTGGTGCATGGCCACATACTTTCTCAAATTGGTATTGTCATCTGAGGCCACAGT
>JBFYPZ010000024.1:0-21046 GCA_041303035.1 Flavobacteriaceae bacterium | reverse complement strand
GAATTGAATCCGAAGAGGAAGCTTATGGCTTTGGCGCAGAAGAGTATTTGTATAGCGGAAACTGGTGTTTTATTGAATGGCCTGAAAAAGTAGAAAATTTATTACCTTTAGATGCTTGTATCATTCGTTTAGATGTGAAAAGCAATAACAAACGAACCATTCAAATGCAATAAGATGGCGCTCCAATTATCCCCCTTCAGCAAAGAAGAACTACTGCCTAAACCAGAAATGTTAGAGGTAAAAAGTCAAAAGAATGAGCTGTACATCGGTTTGCCCAAGGAAACACACTACGACGAAAAAAGGATCTGCCTGACGCCTACGGCAGTGGCTGCGCTGACAGCAAACGGGCATAAAATCATTGTAGAATCAGGTGCCGGGGAAGGCACCAATTTCAGCGATAACCAATATGCAGAAGCAGGTGCCAAGATATCATACAATCCGAATGATGTCTTTGCCAGTAAAATAATTCTAAAAGTTGAACCCCCCTCCATTGATGAGATAAAAATGATCAATCCGCAGAGTATTCTCTTCTCTGCAATGCAAATAAAAACACAAAAAAAAGAGTATTTTGAAGCCCTCGCCTTAAAAAGGGTTACTGCAGTTGCCTTTGAATATATTCAGGATACCCATGGTTTTTTTCCTATTGTTAAATCACTAAGTGAAATTGCAGGCATTGCTTCTGTTCTCATCGCTTCAGAACTCATGAACAATCAGAATGAAGGAAATGGCCTGTTACTGGGAAATATAAGCGGAGTTCCTCCAAGCAAGGTACTTATTATTGGGGCCGGTACGGTTGGAGAATTCGCCGCCAGATCTGCCATGGGACTGGGAGCCAATATAGAAGTATTTGACAATTCACTTACAAAGTTGCGAAATTTACAGCACAAACTGGGTTACCCCATCGCCACTTCCACCATACAGCCAAAAGTACTGTCTGATTCTTTAAAAAGATGTGATGTGGCTATCGGGGCACTCCGTGGCCGAACTAGAACGCCGATTGTGGTTACCGAAGACATGGTGAGAAATATGAAAGAAGGCGCTGTAATTATAGACGTAAGTATAGACAACGGTGGCTGTTTTGAAACCTCAGAAGTTACCACACACAGCAAGCCAACAATTTTAAAACACGGTGTGATCCATTATGGTGTTCCAAACATTCCTTCACGTTATGCGCGCACTGCCTCTGAGTCCATCAGCAACATTTTTACCCCCTATCTCTTATCAATAGGTGAACAGGGTGGTTTTGAAAAGGCCATCCGATTTGATAAGGGGCTCCAAAAAGGAATGTATTTTTACCATGGTGTACTTACAAACAGAACTGTTTCGGATTGGTTTAACCTGCCATTTACAGATATCAATCTCTTAATTTTCTAATAGCTGCCTCTTGATCACCGACATGAAATACCGGTTTACCCTGTTTGGTTTCGGCTTTGTTATTGGTTTGGTTCTGGTCTTCTTCTTTTTAGGAGGAAAAAAAGCTTCCTGCAACTGGTTGCCCAACGACAGGATGCTAAATATCATCAGATCCAAAGAAATCGTTTTTTCAGATGCAGCTTTGAAAGCTATTGAAATTAAGAAAATGGATACCATGCAGATTTACGGTATTCTCAAATCAGGAAAAATCGATTTTTCAAAAAGTCTGGTAAAGAATAAACCGTGCAGGAAGTACCATATAGAAGGTGTAAAAGAAGCTCAGCATATTTATGTAACAGTTGAATTATGCGATTCAACTGCTACTATTTTGCAAGTAGAAAATTGGGACAAAGATGAGTAAAATTGTTGTTTTAACCGGTGCCGGCATCAGCGCAGAAAGCGGAATAAAGACCTTCAGGGATGCAGGTGGATTGTGGGAAGGTTATGATGTTATGGAAGTTGCCTCACCCGAAGGTTGGAGAAAAAACACAGCCCTGGTTTTGGATTTTTATAACCAGAGAAGAAAACAATTACTTGAGGTTCTGCCAAATAAAGCGCATTATTTTTTAGCTGGCCTCGAGAAGGAACATGAGGTTCAAATCATAACCCAAAATGTAGATGACCTGCACGAGCGGGCCGGGTCAACGAAAGTCCTGCATTTGCACGGTGAACTACTAAAAGTAAGAAGCACCAAAAATCCGGGTTTGGTTTACCCCTGGACAGGGGATCTGACTCTGGGAGATCTTTGTGAGAATAAAAGTCAGTTACGGCCACATATTGTCTGGTTTGGCGAAGAGGTTCCACTGATGGATCAGGCGATTGAAATTTGTTTAAAAGCAGACATATTTATAATCATTGGTACCTCCATGCAGGTCTATCCGGCAGCAGGCCTCGTTCAGTTTGCGCCTGCGGGTATACCTGTTTTTTTCATAGATCCCAAACCTGCTGTTCCCGGAAATTATCCGAATCTGAGGATCATTGCAGAAAAAGCCGTAACCGGAGTAGAAATACTGAATAAATATTTATCAGCATTATAGGATCTTAACTATTCCCTCGTATAAAGCACCTTTGGTTATGAGTCCGCCTTTTTTGATGAGATCAAAAAGTTCCTGGTTCCGTTCTTTCAGGTAGGGTTTCTGTCCTTTAAAATATTGTATGGTTTCATGCTTTGAGTTGTCGATGAACCAGGTGTAATCTTCCTCATCAAAAAAATTAAAAGGTTCTTTTTCAACATCCACAACGATTCTCATAATTTCTGATTCCCCGCATTTGAAAAGATTGAGGGTTCTTTCTGAAAAATGCTCGAGGTATTTTATTTTGCTCAAAACCCTGTCCCATACCAGATCACTGAAAACATCGATCTCCTCTTTTGCAACTTCGGGTTTATCGGCTTTTATTTTTTCCCATTCTTTCCGGTCGATCTGTTGTGATGCAAGAAACACAGTAAATTCTTCGTGAAATTCTTCCAGTTGTTCTTTGGTAAGCTGCATGTATTTCATACCCAAAAATAAAAAAAAACCGTTTAACATGTACATGCCAAACGGTTTTTGATGATTTAAACAAAAATCAGAATATATACCTCAAACCAAACTGCATCTGCCATCTTGAATTCAGACTCGTGTCATATCCAAATGTTTTCTGCAATTGTCCGTCAAAAGAATAGGTTGGTATTTTGGTAACCGGGTCAACACTCACACCAATTGGCTGTATTGAATTGGGTTGCTGTACCACTCCCCAGTCCGAATTCAACATATTGCCAAAGTTCAATAAATCAATGCTGAACTGGATGGTTTGGGTTTTATCTCCTATCAAAAAGTTATAGTCCTGAATAAACTTCATATCAATCCTTCCTCTCCATGGTGAGAGAGCTCCATATCTTTCTGCATACTCACCCCTTCTCTCGCTCAGATAATCATCCTGATCGATAAAGTTATCAAAAGCGGCACCCATCCCCGGAGAAGCAAATTTCATGGTTGAAATTTCAGCGCTTGTTGGAACATAGATCAGGTCATTCAAGCCAGAACCATCAAAATTTATATCACCTCCATATGTGTATGAAAATCTTCCGCCTTGAGCATATTCAAAGAAAGATGAGAGCGTGCTGGCCCATTTCTTATTGCCATAGGTCCACTTTTTAGCGAAGACCCCGATGAATCTGTGGTCATCACCGTATTTTGAGTGCGCCAGTACATCGTCGTTCACATTACCCAATGCAGGATTACCTGCAAAGGCATCTCCTGTAATTTCAGCCTCGATGGAGTTCACATCTTTTGCATTTAAATAGTTGTAGGCAAAACTCAGATAAAGTTCATTGGCAAATCTTTTTTCCACTTTTGCAGACCAGTTGAAAATACTTCCTTTATCAGAGTTAGTAAATACATAAGCACCGTTCTTGAATGAATTTTTATCACCATCGGTATAAATAGGTCTGTTGTCAACCCCGGCAAGTGTACCTGTTGGCTTGTTCAAACCCCAGTTCTGTACATGTGCTCCATTGATATCTTTGGAATATATAACATCTGTGGAAACAATAATATCGTTTTCAAACTTGTAATCCAGTCCCAGATTGCTTCTCCAAACTGAAGGCCATTTGAAATCCGGATCGATTATCTGATAGAAAAAGAAGTTAGGAGATCCGATCTGGTTGCCTAACCAAACAAACGGGAATCGTCCTGTAAATACTCCGGATCCTCCTCTTACCTGTAACCTGCCATCTCCAAGGGCATCCCAGTTGAAACCAAAACGAGGGGATACCATTACGCTTTCTGTTGGCATCTCTGTGCTGTCAAAAAACACTTCTTCACCTGTTTTCGGATCAAAATACTCGATAGTAGGAATATAGCAACATTGGGTTTCAATAAATTCTTCAGCATATTTTGAAGTGTCAAAATACATGGGTTTATCGAACCTTATACCCAGTGTCAATCTGAAATTATCATTGATATGCCATTCATCTTGCAGATAAAAAGCGAGCTGACCAACATCGGTTTTATACCAATTGAAGCCACCCGGATTTCCTTCACCCGCAGCGGATAAATCTTTATCTAATTCAATAGCTGCAGCAAGGTCTACCGCAATACTCGGGTCATTAATAAATTCATCAACAGATCCTGAAGTTGGGAAAAATACACCACGAGCCCCGTAAGCACCCAGGTTAAAAGAGTTTCCAAACTTGAATTTTTCGAATGAAATACCTGCTGTTAATGTGTGGTTATTCAAAAAATAGGTCAGGTTATTCGAAAATTGAAAGACATCCTGTTCCAGTTTGTTATTGATAGAAAAAGGCTCATGTCCTGCAATGATATAAGGCGCACCATTCTCCAAAATAGTAAAGCTGGGAGCAGGAGTTGACAGCGGATTTCTGAAATCATTAAAGACCGAATAACCTATCTGAAACTTGTTGGTCAAATTGTCACTAAAGTTTGAGTTCAGTTCCACTAAAAAAGAATTGAGTTCATTGTTGATCTGATACCCTGAATTCTCAAACTGCAGTGTTGATGCACTCGGCCCCCTGAAGCCAAGGGCGGTTGGGTGAGCCGGTTGTTCTCTTGAAGCGTCCAGAAAATTGTAGATAAAAGCCACCCTGTGTTTATCGTTAATATTCCAGTCCAATTTAAATATTCCCTTTATTGATTCTGTCCCATAAACAAAACCCGTATTGGCACCGGTATCATAACCCAGTCCGGATAAAAAATTACGGACATCGATCATATCGGATTCTGTTACCCTGGATTCATTGATATTGCCGCTACCTGTATTGGGTACCCAGGCAGATCCGTCATCAGTTCTGTCATCTTTTTCAAAATTCGTAAAAAAGAACAGCTTATTTTTGATTACAGGTCCCCCGACACTGAATCCATACTGTTTTTGCTCCAGGCCGGGCACAAAAATATCATCCCCCTTCACTTTGTCCCCGGTCATGTCCTCATTTCTGAAATAACCGTAAGCTGTACCGTGAAATTCATTGGAACCACTCTTGGTCACTGCGTTGACTGCAGCACCGGTAAATCCCGCCTGTGTAACATCATAAGGCGCAATTGAAACAGAGATCTGCTCGATGGCATCCAGAGAAACCGGTTGAGAATTAGTTTGACCTCCCGGTGTTGGAGAATCGAGACCAAAAGGATTGTTAAAGATCGATCCGTCCAGTGAAAAATTATTGTACTGGTCATTTCTTCCTCCGAATGAGAGTCCGGATGCCGAGGGCTCAAGTCTGGTAAAATCCGCAGCACCCCTTGTAATGGTAGGCAGCGTACTTAATGCCTGTCTGCTGATATTGGTTTCAGCTCCGGTTCTGTCATTTCCAAAGACATTGTCCCCTGCCTTTGCCTGTACTACAACCTCTTCCAACTGGTTATCCGCTTGTAATCTGACAT
Organism: Flavobacteriaceae bacterium; assembly: GCA_041303035.1. Lineage (GTDB taxonomy): Bacteria > Bacteroidota > Bacteroidia > Flavobacteriales > Flavobacteriaceae > Namhaeicola. The sequence goes on along the minus strand of JBFYPZ010000024.1, from coordinate 15,257 downwards.
TAAAGTCATACGACTTGCCCAAAACAAGCTGAACATCTTTGATCTCTTCGGTTTTATAACCAACAAAACTGATCGTGATGGTATAAGGTCCGCCAATACGCATATTGCGCAAATTGACCGCCCCATCAATATTGGTGGTACTTCCATAGGAAGTTCCGGTAGGAACATGCACGGCAACCACAGTTGCATCCGGCAAGGGCACATTCTCCGCGTCAACAACCACCCCACGCATGGAAGAAGTGGTAACTTGAGCAAAACTCTGAATTGTACAGAGCAGCGCAAAAATCAACATTAATTTGTAAACTGTTTTCATCATTATTTTTGAGTTAAATTTCCGCCAAATTTACATATAAAAAAACCCGATCGGTATGATCGGGTTTAACTTTTTATTAACAATTGGGGATTACTTTTCAGCCACCACTTCAAATGGCAGGTCGATGATCAGATCCCTGTGCAATCTTACTTTAGCATTGTATTTTCCGGTTCTTTTCACAGAACCGCCGGCGATCTCGATAAATTTCTTATCAATTTCATGTCCGTTGCTGCTGATGGCCTCGGCCAGGTTCGCATTGCTGACAGAACCGAAAAGTTTATCTCCTTCTCCTACTTTTGCAGTAATTTTAAGTTCCAGTCCTTTTAATTCCTCACCAAACTTCTGAGCTTCCTTGATTATACTGGCTTCTTTATATGCTCTTTGCTTTAAAGTTTCCTGTAAAACTTTTTTAGCCGAAGGTGTAGCCAGTATGGCCATACCCTGAGGGATCAAAAAATTTCTTCCAAAACCGTTCTTTACGGTTACAATATCATCTGCAAATCCTAAGTTAGCAACGTCTTTTTTTAATATAAGTTCCATAATAAAATCCTGATTTAAATTATTTTAACATATCACCTACATAAGGCATTAAAGCCAAATGACGTGCTCTTTTGATTGCCTGTGCTACTTTTCTCTGATACTTAAGTGAAGTACCGGTTAAACGTCGTGGTAATATCTTACCCTGCTCATTCACCAGATACATTAAAAAATCGGCGTCCTTAAAATCGATATATTTTATATTGTTCTTTTTAAAACGACAATATTTTACCTTTACTTTTGTGTCAATTTCCAAAGGAGTCAGATATCTTACAGCCCCTTTATTACCACCTTGTGCTTGTTGTTCTATCGTTGACATGTCTTACTTTTTAGATGATTTAACTCTTTCTCTTCTTTTTTCAGCCCATGCTTGTGCATGTTTATCCAGTTTTACCGTGATATAGCGCATAATGCTGTCATCTCTTCTGAATTCCAGTTCGTAGGGGGCAATAGCCTCCCCCGGAGCCTGAAACTCAAACAAGTGGTAAAAACCGGTTTTTTTCTTCTGGATCGGATAAGCCAGTTTCTTCAGGCCCCAATCCTCTTTCCAAATCATCTCGGCACCTTTGGACACCAAGTAATCTTCAAACTTTTTTACTGTTTCCTTTACCTGAGATTCAGATAAAACGGGATTCAAAATGAAAACAGATTCGTAATGATTCATATTTTATTAAATTTAATTGTTATTTTCGGGGTGCAAATATACGATTTTATTTAATTTAGTCATACTGAATGAAATAAATATATGCCTGATTTTTAGTATTTAAATTTTTTATCCATGGAGCTCCCTGAAATCCCAAACCTGATACACTACGCCATACCTTTTTTTGTTTTATCGCTTGTTATCGAGGTGATACTGACCACAAAAAAACACATGGACACTTATGAAATAAAAGATGCTTCCTCCTCCATTGCCATGGGACTGGGAAATGTTTTTATCGGTTTGCTGAGCAAGTTTATCGTGGTGGGTGCCCTGATGTTTGTTTATTACAATTACCGGATTTTCAACATCCCGTTCACCTGGTGGGCCTGGATACTGGTATTCTTTGCTGATGATTTATCCTATTACTGGATGCACCGTATCAGTCATGAAAGCCGGTTTTTCTGGGCTTCTCACATAGTGCATCACTCCTCACAAAAATACAATCTCGCAACCGCCCTGCGTCAAACATGGACCGGTTCTTTTTTCTCTTTTGTATTCTGGTTGTGGATGGCCTGGATCGGTTTTCATCCCCTGATGATTCTCACTCAAATGTCGATCAGTTTGTTATATCAGTTCTGGATTCACACCGAAACCATAGATAAAATGCCGAAATGGTTCGAAGCCGTTTTTAATACTCCTTCGCACCACAGGGTGCACCATGCTACCAATCCCCAATACCTCGACAGAAATCACGCCGGGATAATGATCATCTGGGACAAACTGTTTGGAACATTTGAACCGGAAGCAGAAAAACCGGTTTATGGACTGACCTCAAATATCAATACCTATAACCCGGTGAGAATTGCCTTTCACGAGTGGATCGCGCTGATTCAGGATGCCGTCTTCAGCAAAACAAGCCTGAGCAACAGGTTAAAATATCTCTATATGCCACCGGGCTGGAAACCTGACGGCGCAGGGGTACTCTCCAGCGACCTCCGAAAGCAATGGGAGTCAGCAAAAAATTCTAGTTGAAAGGATCCACATCGATAATAAACCTTACGGGACGGAATTCTGCTATGGATTCGAAACTGTTCCTGATCCTTTGAATCAGGTCTTTTGAGCCGGCCAGTGGAGCATCTTTTGGCAATTTTATAAGTATATTCTTGATATAGAGGTTCCTTATCCTGGCTATCATCGGGTTAGCCGGACCGAGAACCAGGGTTCCAAAATTATTTCTAAGAGAAAGCGCGAGCCATTCACTTGCTTTATTTACCAGATACTGGTCTTTGTGTTTCAGGCTTATTTTAATCATTCTCACAAAAGGCGGATACTGAAACTGATTGCGTTCATTGATCTGGTCCCGGTACATTCCCAAATAATCGTAAACGCTTATCTGTTGAAGGATCTGGTGGCAGGGATTAAAAGTCTGAATGATCACCTTTCCTCTTTTATTGGTTCGTCCGGCTCTTCCGGCAACCTGGGTCATCAGTTGAAAACTGCGCTCATGCGCTCTGAAATCGGGAAAATTCAGCATGTTATCAGCATTCATGATGCCTACCAGCGATACATGATCAAAATCAAGTCCCTTGCTAAGCATTTGTGTTCCAACCAGAATATCGATCTCCCGGTCTTCAAAAGCGGTGATTATTTTGTAAAATCCATGCTTACCGCGGGTGGTATCCAAATCGAGTCTTGCAACCCTGGAATTTGGAAAAAGCTCACTGATCTCTGTCTCGATCTGTTCCGTACCAAATCCTTTTGTTTCAAGGCCGGGGTTTCCACAGGACGGACATGTAACGGGCAGTGGCTGGTGGTAACCACAGTAATGGCAACGCAGCTGGGTATTGTACATATGGTAAGTCAGACTCACATCGCAATGCGGGCACTGGGGTGAGTTGCCACAACTTCTGCATTCCACCACAGGCGAATAACCTCTTCTGTTCTGAAACAAGATCACTTGTTCCTTTAAAGTCAGGGACTCCTGAATTTGCTCCATCAGGCTGTCAGAAAAATGCCCCTGCATCTGTTTTCTTTTGTGCTTATCCTTGATATCTGTCAACTCTATATCAGGCAACTGGCTGTCTCCAAACCTTTTATTCAGTTCAACCAAGCCGTATTTGTTGTGTTTCGCATTGTAATAACTTTCAATAGAAGGCGTTGCACTACCCAGCAGGTTTTTTGCCTGGTGTATCTTTGCCAGCACTATGGAAGCATCCCGGGCGTGATATCGGGGGGCGGGATCGTATTGTTTATAAGAGGTCTCATGCTCTTCATCCACAATGATCAGCCCCAGCTTGCTGAAAGGCAAAAGTACCGCCGATCTTGCCCCCAAAACCAGTTGTGCTTTCTCTGTGTTCCCGAGCACATTGTTCCAAACTTCCACACGCTCGTTAACTGAAAATCTTGAATGGTAAACAGCCATTTGATTTCCAAAGTGTTTCTGCAAACGACCGATAATTTGTGTTGTTAACGCAATCTCAGGCAGCAGGTACAATACCTGTTTGCCCGCACTGAGGGTTTGTGCAATGAGTTTGCTGTATATCTCGGTTTTCCCGCTTGAGGTGATTCCATGCAGCAAGGTGACTTCATGTTTCGAAAATGCCTCCTGAACCTGCACCAGAGCTTCCTGCTGCAGACCGTTCAATTCTTTCAGGGGCAGCTCACCTTTGTCATATATATTCCGGTCAACTGCTTTGGTATAGATCTCAAAAACCCCTGTATCCGTGAGAGACTTAATAATAGTTGCGGATATTCCCGTAGCTTCCTTGTATTCCTTCAGTTTTAAATGGTCCTTGTGTTTTTTTACACTGAAATAGCCCAGCACCGCCTCACTTTTTCGTTTGGCTCTTTTCAGTTCTTCCATCAGGCTCTGAAGGGCTTCCGGGTTTTTGTACATATCATTCAGTTGTATGTACTTTTCCAGTTTCGGTTTGTACAGCTCAAAAATCTCTTCCTGCACATAGATCAGCCCTTTCTTAAGTAAATTATTGATAACCGGTAAGACATTTTGCCGGCTTAAAATACCAACAACATCATCAATTTTTATGGCAGTCTGATGCTGTACGGCACTGAAAATGGCTCTTTCATCTTCGCTAAGTTCCGTATTGGGGAAAGTTTGGTCATTCCTGCGAATAACCGTTTCACTTTCCAACAAAAAAAAGGAAGGCAGTGAAGCCCGCATCACTTCGCCCAGGGAGCACATATAATATGCAGAGATCCATTCCCAGAATTTTAACTGAGGTTCCGTAATTAAAGGGCTTTCATCCAGAATCTGGTGAATTTCCTTTGCTTCGTAAGCTGTTGGTGGCTTATTGTGTTTTTCATAAACCAGTGCAGTGAATATTTTGGATTTTCCGAAGGGGACGGCAACGCGCATTCCCGGACTTAAAAAATCGGCCTCAGCCCTGGAAACTTCATAGGTAAACTGCTTTTGCAGCGGGATGGGCAATATGACGTCAATAAAGTAGATAAAATGCTCTATTTAATACTTTCTTTCAAGCTTATCCTTGAAAATAAACATCAGAACTATGGGTACAGCCAATATCAATACCATAAATGTATGTTCGGATAAAACGGAAGGATACATCAATATGGTTAACAAATATCCTCCGATGGCTCCCCCTATATGGGCACTATGACCGATATTTCCCCATTGATTTTTCATTCCGAACATAGAATACAGCAAATATCCCACACCAAAGATATAGGCAGGTATGGGTATGGGTATAAAAAACAAATACAGACTCATGGTTGGGTTCAACAGTATGGCTGAATAAACGATACCCATTACAGCGCCCGAAGCTCCAACGGCAGAATAGTAAGGTTCCTTCTTGTGAAAACTCAAAGCGAAGAGGCTGCCTGCAAGCAGGCTTCCAAAATAAACCGCCAGAAATTTCGGTACACCCAGATAATCGATAACGGGGTCAGCAAAAAAATAGAGGGTCAGCATATTAAACAACAGATGACTGACATCAACATGCAGAAAACCGGAGGTGAGCATGGGAAGTTTATCTCCTTTGAGAACCGGTCCAACCTGAAATTTATAACGCTCAAAAAAGACCCTGTCCTTAAATCCCTTCATCGATACCAATACGTTTGCGAGAATAAGCAGCAATACTATTTTATCCATATTTATTTTTTTCTCAAAGATAAAATTATATCCGATATTTGTTTTCATTATGTTGCATTTCATTTCCTATATTCTCATCTATCCGGTCATCTATCTGATTTCGATCCTTCCATTTCGGATTTTATATTGGGTTTCGGATTTTTTATTTTTTATTTTCTTTTACCTGGTCCGGTACAGAAAAAAACTGGTTTTGCACAACCTGGAAATAGCATTTCCGGAAAAATCACCTGAAGAGAGATTGCGCATCAGAAAAGAATTCTACCGTCATTTTGTGGATCTTTTTATGGAGATGATCAAAACTTCTGCAATCTCAGGAGAAGAGATCCTGAGAAGAATGAAGACAATAAATGAGAAGGACTTTTTAAAATTTCTGAGAGAGAATCCAACGACTATTTTAATGACCTCACACCACGCAAATTATGAATGGTTATTGGGTCTAAATCAATTACTGCCCTACCCTGCTTTTGCTATCTACAAAAAAGTTGAAAACAAATACTTCAATAATTATATCGTAAAAACCCGTGGCAGATTTAACTGTAACCTAGTTCCAACAAAAGACATAATTGACCTTATCGAAAAAAATCATATTAATTCAATACCCGGACTTTACGGATTTGCAAGCGATCAATCACCAAAGAGGAGCAAGATCTATCACCATTCGCTCTTTTTCGGCCAAAGGGTCCCGGTCCATACAAGTACAGAAATGCTGGCCAAAAAATACAATTACCCCATCGTTATCCTGAATACGAAAAAGGTAGGAAGGGGATTTTATGAAACCAGTTTTGAAGTGCTGGCTGAGAAACCAAGACTATTTCCAGATTATGAGATTACCGATCTGTTCATGGAAAAACTCGAAAAGCAGATCAGGGAACAACCTGAATACTATTTCTGGACGCATAACCGTTTCAAATATGTAAACCGGGATAAGAATTGATGATAACCTGAACTGTTGTAATTTCATCAACAAAATTTGGTAAAAATTTCAAAAACCTGAATTCAGGCAAACCAATGTTTTACCAGATCATTTTCTGCCGGAACAAAATTGTTGTGAATAAACTCATTCGTTTGGGGATTATAGGTGTAATCGTTTTTCCAGTTTTCAAAGTTTACTGCCAGCTGCTGAATGCTCTCGCAAATGAAATGAATCTCCTCGTTCGCCATGGTAGGATGAACAGACATCCGTATCCACCCCGGTTTGTCCAACAGGCACCCCTGTCCCAGTTTGTCGACCAGCTCATGTGATTTCTGCTGGTCCACATGCAAAAGGAAATGCCCATAAGTTCCGGCGCAGGAGCAACCGCCTCTCGTTTGAATTCCGAAACGGTCATTCAATAATTTTACCCCTAAATTGAAATGCAGATTTTCTATATAAAAAGAGATCACACCCAGTCGGTTTGCATGCTGCCTGGCCAAAATGACAAGATTTGGAATACGATTTAATTTTTCGAAGATCATACCGATAATTTCATGCTCCCTTGAGAGTATTTTATTGACGGTCATTTCTTCCTTGAGTCTGATTGCCAGAGCAATGCGTATGGTTTGTAAAAAGCCGGGAGTACCTCCGTCCTCGCGGAGCTCGATATCATCCAGATAGACGTGTTCTCCCCAGGGATTGGTCCATAATACCGTGCCTCCGCCGGGGTTATCCGGCACCAGATTTTTGTATAATTTTTTATTGAAAATGAGTACTCCCGAGGTACCCGGCCCGCCTAAAAATTTATGCGGAGAAAAAAAGATAGCATCCAGGTAAGACGCTTCATCTTTTGGGTGCATATCCATATTTACATAAGGTGCGCTGCAGGCAAAGTCCACAAAGCAAACACCATTGTTCAGGTGCATGATTTTGGCTATGCGGTGATAGTCGGTTTGTATACCGGTTACATTGGAACAGGCAGTTACCGAAGCTATTTTGAAAGGCCTGTTTTCATATACTTTTAACAATGTATCCAATTCCTCATAATCCACGAGCCCGTTGCCATCATAGGGCAAAATGACTACATCGGCAATGGTTTCCAGCCAGGAGGTCTGGTTGGAATGATGCTCCATGTGCGTAATAAAAACCACGGGTCGGGCATTTTCCGGCAATTCTGCCAGTTGTTTAAAATGTTCCGGAAAACGCAGACCCAGTATTCGCTGAAATTTATTGATCACGCCGGTCATTCCGGTGCCATAAGTGATGATGATGTCATTTGCATCGGCATGTACATGGTTTTTAATGATCTTTTTTGCTGCGTGATAGGCCATGGTCATAGCTGACCCTGTAATGGTAGTTTCTGTATGTGTATTTGCAACAAAAGGCCCGAAATCATTGATGATCTTCTCTTCTATGGGTCTGTACAGCCTGCCACTGGCCGTCCAATCGGCATAAATGACCTTTTGTTCCCCGTAGGGAGAACTGAATTGTTGCTCAATTCCGATAATATTTTTACGGAATTTTGCGAAATATTGCTCGAGAGTTTCGTTTTCTGAACCCATATTCAAACCATGAATTTTGTTGCCTGTCAGATACCTGCTATATCTGCAATTTCTTTCAGCATTTTTTCTGCCAGCGAATTTGCCTTTTCTTCCGTTGTGCTCTCCGTATAAATCCTGATGATCGGCTCGGTATTTGATTTTCGTAAATGCACCCATTCATCCTTAAAATCGATCTTCACACCATCTGTAAGATTTACCTGCTCATTTTTGTATATCGCCGCAATCTTTTTCAACAAGTCATCAACATGAATATCGGGTGTCAGCACGATTTTATTTTTGCTCATAAAATAGGCCGGATATGTTTCTCTCAATTGCCTGCAGGAAAGTTTTGTTTCGGCAAGGTGGGTTAAAAAAAGTGCGATCCCCACCAGTGCATCACGCCCATAATGACTCTCCGGATAAATGATCCCTCCGTTCCCCTCTCCTCCTATTACGGCCTTTGTTTCTTTCATGAGGTTTACAACATTCACCTCCCCTACGGCACTGGCTTTGTATGTACCCTTGTGCTTCAGGGTAACATCTTTAAGGGCTCTTGAAGATGACAAATTAGATACGGTATTCCCCGGTGTCTTGCTCAGAACATAATCCGCACAGGCTACAAGGGTATATTCCTCTCCAAACATAGACCCGTCCTCGCAAACGATTGCCAGGCGATCTACATCAGGATCCACCACAATACCCAGATTGGCTTTTTCCTTTACAACTTTTTGCGAAATTTCGGTAAGGTGTTCTGCCAGAGGTTCGGGGTTGTGCGGAAACTCACCTGTGGGGTCGCAATACAATTTAATGCACTCAACGCCAAGGCGGTCCAGCAGATTTGGAATAGCCAAACCTCCTGTTGAATTAACTGCATCTACAACGACTCTGAAATTTGCTTTGTTTATCAATTCTGCGTCAACCAGTTTTAATTTCAGCACTTCATCGATGTGCTTATCTATATACCCGTTCTTTTTGTTGTATGAACCCAGGTTATCCACTTCTGCGAAACAGTAGTTGTTCTCTTCAGCCAGTTTCAGTATGGTATTTCCGTCAGTCTCATTTAAAAATTCCCCTCTTTCGTTCAATAGTTTGAGCGCGTTCCACTGCTTTGGATTGTGACTTGCCGTGACGATGATGCCTCCATCAGCCTTCTCAAGTGTTACTGCGAGTTCCACCGTTGGTGTGGTGGATAGTCCGAGATCAGTAACATCAATGCCCAAACCAACCAGGGTATTGCAAACAAGGCTGCTGATCATTTTTCCGGATATGCGGGCATCTCTCCCAACGATCACATTTAGTTTTTTACCAGGATGGCGGGTCAAAAGCCAGGTTCCATAAGCCGAAGCAAATTTAACAGCATCAACCGGGGTAAGATTTTCATCGATACCACCTCCTATGGTTCCTCTGATTCCCGAAATAGATTTTATAAGGGTCATGTACTTTAATTTTTATACAAAGATACTTTTTACAGTAATAAAGACCATAAAAAAAACCGTTCAATTCAGATGTTTATCCTGATGAACGGCTTTTTGTTTATTGAAAAAATGAATTATTTGCTTTTATCCATTTTCTTTTTCAGGTCTGCAAGTTCTGAAATATCACCCAGTGTAGTTTTCTCTGAGGAAGTTTCTACTTTCTTTTTAGCAGCCTTAACGTTTTTCTCTTCTTCTTCTTTGAACACTGCAGTGTGTGAAGCTACTATCCTGCGGTATTCCTTGTTGAATTCAAGAACTTTGAAGTCCATGGTTGCACCTTTTGTAAACTTCGATTTATCTTCAGTTTCCATATGACGTGAAGGTATAAAAGCATCTACACCTTCCTCAAAAGTAACTATCGATCCTTTATCGTTGATCTCTTTTACAACACCTTTGTGTATAGAATCGATGGCGTATTTTGTCTCGTATTTATCCCAGGGATTAACAGTTGTCTGTTTGTGTCCCAGATTCAATTTACGGCCTTCTACATCAAGTTCGAGCACTTCTACCTCGATCTTATCACCAATATTCACAAACTCAGATGGATGTTTGATCTTCTTGGTCCAGGATAGGTCAGAAATATAAACCAAACCGTCAATTCCTTCTTCCAGTTCAACAAAAACACCAAAATTGGTATAGTTTCTTACTGTTCCGGTATGTTTAGAGCCAACAGGATATTTTTTATCGATGTTGGTCCATGGATCCGGATGAAGTTGTTTGATGCCTAAAGACATTTTTCTTTCATCACGATCCAATGTAAGGATCACCGCTTCGATCTCATCGCCGACATTCACAAAATCCTGTGCGGATCTCAGGTGCGTTGACCAGGACATTTCCGAAACGTGGATCAGACCTTCTACTCCGGGGCTTACTTCGATGAAGGCACCGTAATCAGCAATAATGGTTACTTTACCTTTTACCTTATCACCCACCGAAAGTTTCTCGCTCAAAGCATCCCAAGGATGTTTGTTCAATTGTTTTAATCCGAGCTGTATCCTTGATTTATCATCATCAAAATCCAAGATAACCACATTTAATTTCTGGTCAAGTTCAACAACCTCATTCGGATGGTTGATCCTGCTCCATGAAAGGTCTGTAATGTGTATCAATCCGTCTACACCACCTAAATCCACAAACACGCCATAGGAAGTGATGTTTTTAACAACACCTTCAAGAACCTGTCCTTTTTCAAGTTGTCCGATGATTTCTTTTTTCTGTTCTGCAAGATCAGATTCGATAAGAGCCTTATGAGAAACAACGATGTTTTTAAATTCGTGGTTTATTTTAACAACCTTGAATTCCATATTCTTTTCTACATACTGGTCGTAATCGCGGATCGGTTTAACATCGATCTGTGATCCGGGCAGGAAGGCTTCTATTCCAAAAACATCCACGATCATACCACCTTTCGTTCTGCATTTTACAAAACCGGTTACAATCTCTTGTGTTTCCTGAGCCCTGATCACGCGCTCCCAGGCTCTGATCACCCTTGCTTTTCTGTGTGAAAGCACGAGTTGACCTGTACTGTCTTCCAATTTATCAACTTTAACTTCAACCGTATCTCCTACTTTCAGATCAGGATTATAGCGAAATTCGTTCAGTGATATAACACCTTCCGATTTGGAATTAATATCAATGATAGCTTCCCTGTCGGTCATTCTAACCACTATTCCGTCGATCACCTGACGTTCTTCTACAAAACCAACCGTTCCGTCAAGAGCCTCTTCAAACTCTTTATATTTTCCTTCGTCTATGGTATCAATTCCCTCTTTGTATCTGTTCCAGTCAAAGTCCTTTAAAAACTCTTCAGGGTTTACAACCGGAGCTTCTTCTTCTTCGATCAATATCTTTTTGATATTCACCACTTCATCATCTTCCACTTCTTCAATTTCCTCAACCTCAGCCACAACAGATTCTACATCTTCTGCTTCGTCCTCTTCTTTGTAAAAAGATTCAAGCCCTAATTCAAGTACCAGCAAATAGTAAAAAATAGCACGGTATTTCTGCTTGTTTTCTTTACCCATTTTCGCACAGACTTTTTGTATGGCGGCATCCAGTTCTTCACCATCTTCCAATCCCAATTTCTTAACGAGGAAGTTTTCCTTTACAGTAGTTAATTCGGATTCTTGTGAGCATGAAACTATTTCGGCATCTGCTTTAAAAATAGAAGGACCCAATCCTTTCACAACGTTTTCGAATAAAGATTCTTCAATTTCTATACCTAACTTTAAAGCTTCGCTAGTGTATAGTTCCAGTTTTTCGTCTAATTTTGACATAATTAATTTTTGTATCTTATTGAATAACAGATTCTAATACAGGCATTTCCAATAAGAGATATTAAACATGTTTATAAAATCACCATTAAGGAATCTGTTCCTGCCTTAAAGGGCTGCAAATTTAGAAAGAAAAATTGAATTATTCAACAGGTTTTTTGGCTAACAATCAGAATTTTATGGAAGAAAATTACAAAAGCGACTGTATGATGAACTTTTCTGATATGCCTTCAGCCTCTGCCTTGTAATTTTTTACGATCCTGTGGTGTAAAATTCCTAAGGCAACTGCCTGTACATCAGAAATATCCGGTGAGTATTTGCCCTGTATGGCCGCATAAGCCTTGGCTCCAAGGACAAGGTTCTGTGAGGCTCTGGGACCAGCTCCCCAATCGAGATAGTTTTTTACCAGCGTGGTGGCATCGGCGGAACCGGGTCTTGTTTTTGAAACCAGTCTGACGGCGTATTCCACTACATTGTCATTAATAGGTATTCTGCGCACAAGTTGTTGATAGGCCAGTATATCCTGCACGGTGAAAACCGGATTTACAAGAACCTGTTTGTCTGAAGTCGTGTTTCTGGCAATTTCGACTTCTTCAGCATAGCTCGGGTATTCCAGGTAGATAGAAAACATAAAACGGTCCAGCTGGGCCTCAGGAAGCGGATAGGTACCTTCCTGTTCAATTGGATTCTGGGTGGCGAGCACAAAAAAAGGAAGGTCGAGTACATAATTGTGTCCGGCCACGGTAACTGCCCTTTCCTGCATCGCCTCCAGCAAAGCTGCCTGCGTCTTGGGCGGTGTACGGTTTATTTCATCGGCCAGAATAATATTTGCGAAAAGGGGTCCTTTTATGAATTTGAAATGCCTGTTCTCATCGAGAATCTCACTGCCTAAAATATCTGAGGGCATAAGGTCAGGTGTGAATTGAATTCTCTTAAAGTCGAGACCCAGGGATCTTGCCACCGTATTAACGAGCAATGTTTTGGCCAGACCGGGTACCCCGATAAGCAAAGAATGCCCGCCACATAACAAAGACAAAAGGACTTCATTCACGGCTTGTTTCTGACCCACGATAACCTTGGAAATCTCATTCAGCAGGCGTTCGTGGTTCTCAACTAATTTTTTAATGGCGAGTACGTCAGACATAGGTCTATTGAATATTATTCCAATTCAGCTCAAACTTACAATTCCTATACTTATCGTTAATTTTAATATAGGTATCCCCTATTTTGTCTTTAGCCCATTTATCAATGGTTTCTTCTTTCTTTTTTTGCAGGGCGAGATCCTTGATCTTTACGTAGTCAACCGACAGGTCTGCAATGTGGGACTCCGTCTTGCTCTTCAAAACCAAAAATTTGTACATCTTTTGCTGCTGTTGGTTTTCATCGTAGAAAACCTCAGTGTAATCGCCGGGTTTGAGGTTGGCCACCTTGCCGTAAAGGTCCGGATCCATGCGGGTTAACTCAAAATGGGTATCACTGGTAACCGGGTTGATCAGATAACCCTTGTTTAATCTCGTATCTTTGTCTTCGGAATATTTTAAAACGGCATCTTCAAAAGTGACCTCCAGCTTCAAAATCTTTTCCCTTATCTCATTAAGTGAATCTTTTGCCTTGTCCAATTCTGACTGATCAATTTTTGGCTGCATAAGTAGGTGACGGACATCCCTTTCTTTTCCTTTGATTTTTTCAACGGTGAGGATATGATAACCAAAATCTGATTTAAATGGTTCTGAAATATCGCCTTCTTCCAGTCGGAATGCTGCTTCTTTAAACTCTTTTACAAAGGGGCTTTGCCTGGTGATGGTATAAAGCCCGCTGTTCTGGCTAACTGCAGGGTCATCCGAAAACAAGATGGCTTTCATGCTAAAACTCTCACCGGCTTTCACTTGTTCCTTGATCTCATTCAACCGGGCAAGAATTCGTTGCTCTTCTTCAGTTGAGGGATGCACATTCATTACGATCTGAGCCAGCTCTATATCCGCACCGAATTCAGGCAGGTTACCCGAGGCTTCAAGACTTTTGAAATACCGCTTTACTTCTTCCGGAGTGATATCGATTTCTGAGGTTAGCTTTTGCTGCATTTTTTGTATATAAAGTGCTTCTTTTTCTACCTCTGTCAACTCTTCATTCAGTTCTTTCATGGTGTCGAAACCATAAAAAGCAAGCATTTTCTCATTGGAACCCAGCTGATTGCTAAAATACTGTATTTTCCTTTGAACAGTGGCACTCACTTCAGCATCGCTGACAGTAATACTATCCACTGCAGCATGGTGTGCGAGCAGCTTTCTGTTCATGATCTGCTCTAGCATATCACAGTCAGAAATATTCGCCTTTCCGTCGCTTTGCTGCAGCAATTCATTTTTAAAGGCTTCTACTTCAGAATCGAGCACTATATTTTTTCCAACAACCGTAGCGACTCCGTCAATCTTTAATTTTTCCTGTGCAGAAACAAGGGGAGCTATAAATAATGTGCCAATGGCAATGATGTAGATCTTTCTTAACATATTAGTACACTTCAAAATTTTTGTCTTTAACTGCATCCGTTAGCAGGGATTTTTCAATTTCAACAAGCAGATCCAGCTTTCTTTTGTGCAGGATCATTTTTTTAATTGTGGGTTCAACATAACTTTTTGGTGCAATTTCGTTCATATTCAAAACCCTGTTAATAGCCACCAAATATACTCCTAATGAATCTTCCTTTTGTAAAAAATCCACTTTTTTTAAATTTTCTCCCTCAGGCAAAAAAGGAAGTTTTTCAAGAACTGCATTATAACTAACCCAGATCGAATCGTTCAGGTTAAAAGAATTAAATTCTAATCTCTTGTCATTCAATCTGTTAATGTCCTCTGTCTTTTTTGACTTAAAAAGTTTGACCAGTTCTTTTCCTTCTTTCATCGTTTTATTGTAATGGATATACCTGATCTGAACCAACTCTTCATTAAGTTTGTAAATATCCTTGTTCGATTGATAGTATTGATCAACATCATTTGAAGTTACCACCGTATCCAGTAATTTATTGATGAGTGCCTCCCGGTATTTTTCTATTATAAGTTCACGGCGGTAATTTTCCACGAGCTCATCTATTTCCGCTTTGCTGTCGTCTATGTTTATGCGGGCTTTATCAAGCAAAAGCTGATGAGTGGCCCAGTGGTTAATAAAAATCGAACGCAGCTGTATACTGTCTTCTTTGGTATATCCTTCGGGCAATGCCTTCAGAAAGTCGTCAGCCAGCAGGTATTTGTCATTTACCCTCGCTATGGCGTCTGCATTTTTTTGCTTGTCTTCGCAACCCCCAATGGCCAGGGCAAGCAGCGCATAAATTAGAGCAGTTTGTAATTTCATTCCGGACGCAAAATTAATTTTTCCAATCTTTTAACTTCTTTCTCATTATAAGAGACTTTATACTTTTGGTGAAGCGATTTTACCCATTCCT
>JBFYPZ010000023.1:0-21494 GCA_041303035.1 Flavobacteriaceae bacterium | reverse complement strand
CAGACCGAAAAAGTTGAAAATAAAGTCCCCTTTGAAATAACAAAAAAAACATACCGCAATTACACCCAGGCCTCTGAAGGAAAGAAAGGGGGCTTATTGGAGATCAGTGGCACAACTAATAACCCCAGTGTACATTTTGAGACTGTTTTTTATAATGAAACATCGTATGATGCCAATGCCGTTTTTCAGAACATAAATTTATTCAACATAAGAATAAATATGATAAGCCCTGTGATGACCAAAGACCTGAAGATGACTTTGGACCCAAAGAATGAATATGGAAATACGGTGGCTCCAAAAACTTCAGATTCTCCATTCAAACTCAGGAAAAACGAGGCTGTTTTGCTTTATAATGTCAATGGCAAGCAGTTCTATTACAAAATTACCGATATAGAAACTTTGGGAGAAATTGAGCTTTAAATACCATTAATCTAAAACCCAAAACTTAACCCGACACTGCCATTATTCCCCAATTCGGCATAAACACCCAGGTTGTCGGTGAAAAAATACCGGGCTCCAACAAATGCGGTAAATCCTACATCATTGCTTTCCTGATAACCTATTTCAATCCCGGGATAAAAATCGAATCTGGAGGGTAAATCCAGCATAAGTCCGAAATGAACTGCGGTTCGCGCAAAAATAAAATAGTCGGACTCTTCGTCAAAATAGTACGATCCGCCGGCACCAATTGAAAAGATATCACACAAACCCAAATCCAGACTTGCTTTTATACCGTTGCCATAACCATACAGGTCATAACCGATATTGGCTTTTACATCGCCTTTCCCCTCAAATGATTGTGCATAAACAGCGGTTGAAATCAAAGAAAGCAGCAGTAGGAAACTTAATTTTTTCATAGCATAAAAATTAAAATTCAACTGTATATATAACGCAAAATGCTTTGAAATCTTGTGTTATTTTTAACAATATTTAGTTAAAAAAAGGTTGTAGGGTTCAGATTATTAAATACCTTTGCAGTCGGTTTTGCCGATATGTGCATACCTGATTGAGCGTCTCTTTACTTTCCCCCCTGATTGGTTCAATTTTAAGAAAAATTTAATAATCTCCCCCGATTGTTGGCACATTTATTGATTTATGGATAGCATATCCTGCAGTGAAGTTTACAAAGATGTAAATTCAGGATACAACAAAATTTGAAATAGCTCGTTTTAAATGTGTTCGTTTAAAGCGAATGTAAAAATAAGGTTTGGTTAGTTGATTTTGGTTGATTTATTTCAACCATCCGCCGCCCCGGTTCCCGGGGCGGTTTTTTTTTGCTGACTGATTTAAAAATCAAATTTTATTCCCTGAGCCAAAGGCAGGTCTGTTCCGTAGTTAAAAGTACTTGTCTGTCTGCGCATATAAACTTTCCAGGCATCAGAACCTGATTCTCTGCCTCCGCCGGTCTCTTTTTCTCCTCCAAATGCACCTCCGATCTCTGCTCCTGAAGTTCCGACGTTCACATTGGCAATACCGCAGTCAGAGCCTGTGGCCGATACAAATATTTCTGCCTCCCTGACATTTAGGGTAAAACAACTCGATGACAGGCCCTGAGGCACATTATTTTGTATGGCTATCGCATTGTGAATATCCCCGCTGTACTTCAACAGGTAAACGATCGGGGCAAATGTTTCCTCCTGAACGATCTCATATTCATTTTGTGCCTCAGCAATACAAGGCATAACATAATTGCCTGATTCAAATCCTTTGCCTTTTAATCTTTCCCCACCAAAAAGAATTTTACCCCCTTCTTCCTGTACTCGCTTCACTGCATGTAAAAAACTTTCCACCGATCCCTGATCGATCAAAGGGCCCACCAGATATTTCTCATCCAGAGGGTTTCCTATTTTATCTGAGATCTTTTTGTAAGCCTGTACGAGTTTTTCCCTGACATCTTTATAAATACTTTCGTGTATAATGATCCTTCTGGTTGAAGTGCATCTTTGACCTGCCGTTCCAACTGTTCCAAATACAGTAGACGATAGAGCCATTGGAAGGTCTGCACTTGGCGTGATAATTACCGCATTGTTTCCTCCGAGTTCGAGTATGGTTTTTCCCAATCTTTGTCCAACAATGGCTCCAACTTTTTTTCCGACAGCTGTTGAACCAGTAACCGATAAGAGGGGAATTCTATGATCTGCAAGGAAGTTGTCACCCATAACAGAGGATTTTGCAACAACCAGATTAAAAACTCCTTCCGGGATATTGTTCTCTTTCAGTACCCTGGAGATCAGTTTTTGAGTGGCAATGGCACATATGGGCGTTTTGGAAGAGGGTTTCCAGATTACTACATCCCCTGCAATCGCCGCCAGAGCGGTATTCCAGGCCCAAACTGCAACAGGAAAATTATACGAAGTCACAATTCCCACAATCCCGAGGGGCTGGTATTGCTCAAAAAGCCTGTGTTCCTTTCTTTCTGATTGCAGAGAAACCCCATTGATCAATCGCGACTGTCCAACAGCAAAGTCACAGATATCGATCATTTCCTGTACTTCTCCTTTTCCTTCCTGGTAGATCTTACCCATTTCATAGCTTACCAGCGCTCCCAGGTCGTCTTTGTGTTTGCGGAGTTCCAATCCTATCTGCCTGACCACTTCGCCTCTGATTGGCGCAGGTATTTTTCTCCAGATCAAAAAAGCTTCCTGTGCCTTCTTAACCACATTTTCATAATCTTTTATCGTCGCATTTTTTACTCTTCCTATAAGTGCACCATCAATCGGTGAATAAGAATTTGTAATATCTCCTGTTGAATCTTTCCAGTTCAATCCTGTTGACACGCCTAAATTTAATTCTTCTATACCTAAATTCTTTAAAATCTTTTGAATATTGATTGCCATAAATATTGATTTATATAAGTCCTAAAATGAGATAATTCTCCAGCTAAGTTAAGGGATAAAAACCATTTTTCTAAACTTTTTCGGACATAAAAAAACCGATCTTAAAACAAATCGGTACAAGGTCAACAGGAAAAAAGTGAGTTTTTAAAAACGATAATTAACACCTGAATAAACGCCAAAATAGAAGGGTTGAAAACTGCCCGAAGTATTTGAAAAGGTATTGAACTGGTATTTTACCATAGGTGATACGTTTAAGAACCAGTCTTTGGTAACTTTGTAATCAATATCAAATCCCAGGTTTCCACTAAAATTTAATGAATTGATGTTGTTAGATTCCCCCAGTATGGTAGACACATTTTCAGGGTTTATAAATGAAACTTCGTTGTTCGTTAAAATAAAGGTGCTAAATCCGCCAACCAGGTTCAAGCCGATCTTGCTTTCAAAAACATTGTATTTCATTTCAAGCGGGATTTCAACATACTCAAATGACTGATTTAACTGACCATCAACGCTCGATTTATTTTGTATTGACTCGCTGGTATCGTTGCTTGAATTTTCACTGGTGCTTGAAAGATTAATTCCCGGCATTACAGCCTTCAGGTTGTGATTCGGATATTTTGAACTGGTAACTGCCAAATTTACATCTTTGGTATTATATCCCAGGTCAACTTTATTAATTCCTGACTGGATGTTGATCTTATCATTTACCTGATAATTCAATTTCATTCCATAAGAAAGCGCTTCTTCGGTAATGGTCTTGTTGTTGCTGAGGTTTTCGCTGATGGCCGAGCCGGATTGCAGAGAATTCAGATAAACCGGAGCGATGGTAGGTCCAACAGACCATTTTTTCTCCCGGCTGTTCTCTTTCTGCTTTTCAGACTGAACGACATCGGTATTCAGGTTCTCAACAAAATTCCTGTTGCTGTTATTAGAAAGATTGCCGTTTGAAAAGGTTACAGCCCGGTCATTTCCTTCATTTGCAGCTTTAAATTTCTGGTCATCTAAAGAATTGGCTTTGCTACTTTCAGCCGCGGCTACCTCAATAACAGGATCCAGTGTAATTATTTTGGTTTGTTTCGAACTCTCTTTGCTCAGCTCTTCCTGAAAAGCTATTTCTGTCTGTAACTGAACAGGGGAAGAAATATTATTCTCCTCTGCTGTTACTTCATCCTGAGAAACATTTTCAGGTTTGTTTTTCTGTACTACATCAGTTGAAATGCTGTCTTTCTTCCAGGGATTAAGATAGCCAAGTCCCAATGAAAAAAATAAAAGAAAAGCTACCGCTACACCACTTAACTTTTGATAAAGCGGTATAACCCGGCGGGATTGTTTTTTGTTTAATTGCGCTTCAATATTTTTCCATACCCGCTCAGGAGGGAACACTTCCAATTCCTTGAAGTTCTCCTGAAAAATCCGGTCTATGTTCTTATATTCTTTCATTACGAAAATATTCCTATATTCTTCTGTTTCTGGTTCAACTGAACTTTTTCTTTAAGAATAAGTCTTGCCCGGGATAAGTTTGATTTAGAGGTTCCTTCTGCGATTCCCAGTAAATCCGCTATCTCTTTATGTGAATATCCGTCAAGTACATAGAGGTTAAATACCATTCTGTACCTTTCAGGCAATTCCTGTATGATCCTTAATAAAAATTCCAGGGAAATGTCTTCTTCAACTACCTCAACCTCAACCTCTTCAGGTAGATTCATTTCCACTAAATTCAGAACATTCTTTTGTCTGTATGTTTGCAGCGTTGTATTGATCACAATCCTTTTCATCCAGCCCTCAAATGACCCCTTGAATTTGTACTGGTCTATCTTATCAAATATCGTGATAAAGGCGTCCTGCAAATTGTCTTCGGCTTCCTCTGTACTTCTGGAATACTTCAGACTTACCGCATACATTTTCCCCGCAAAGAGCTGGTAAATCTCAGATTGCGCTTTAATGTCCCTTTTTTTACATTTTTGTATGAGTAATTCCAGACTCATTGAATACCTTAATTATTTATTGTTTTTTCTTCTGCCTTTGATCCAATTACATAAAATACAAGCAGATAAAAGTACAATAAAAAATAATAAAATACTTTTTTCAGTAAAAAAAAGACATTCACTGTCCTATGTAGATAACATAATTGCCATTTGGTTGCGTAAAAATGCAATCGTTTTACAGTAAATTTACGGCATGGAATTATCGGAAATTTTTGATTTAAAAAACGATACCGGTTTTGAAGAAACAGCATTGAATGTTTTTAGGTTTCAGGCCAGGGAAAATCCGGTTTACCGAAACTTTCTGCAATATTTGTCCATTCAACCGGAAAAAATCGATTCCATATATAATATTCCCTTTTTGCCAATTCAGTTTTTTAAGACCCACCGCGTGGTGAGTAATTTAAAAAAAGAAGCAATTATCTTTACCAGCAGTGCTACGACCGGGACACAGCAAAGCAATCATTTTGTATCAGATTTGAATTGGTATGAGACCAGTTTCAAAAAGGGATTTGAATATTTTTATGGTCCGGTTAAGGATTATACCCTGCTGGCTTTATTGCCCGGTTATCTCGAACGGTCGGGTTCATCACTGATCTACATGATGAATTCTCTGATTGCACAATCAGAAAAGAAAAAGAGTGGTTTTTATCTTCATAATTTTGAAGAGCTGGCAGAAACTTTAATTGAACTGGAAGAAAAAAAAGAAAAAACCCTGCTTATCGGCGTGTCTTTTGCCTTACTGGACTTTCTTGAAAAAAACAGCTTTAAACTTGAAACCACGGTCGTAATGGAAACCGGTGGAATGAAAGGCAAGAGGAAGGAGCTGGTACGTGAAGAATTACACAGGGTCCTTTGCCGGGGATTCGGTGTTTCGGAGATACATTCTGAGTACGGAATGACAGAACTGTTGTCTCAGGCCTACTCAAAAGGAAAGGGTATTTTCTATACTCCGCCCTGGATGAAGGTATTGGTGAGAGATACAGAAGATGCCATGACCATGCTGCCCGAATCCAGAAATGGGGGCATAAATGTTATTGATCTGGCAAACATCAATTCCTGTTCATTTATAGCTACCCAGGATCTCGGGAAAATCTATAAAGACGGCTCTTTTGAGGTGCTTGGGCGCTTTGATCACTCCGATATCCGAGGTTGTAACTTACTGGTGCTCTGACTAAATTGCGCGCAGCAGAAAATAGTTCCTTTTTCCTCTTTGCATCAAAATAAACTGATCGGCTATCAGGTCAGCTGTACCCAAAATAAAATCTTCGTTTACTTTTTCCTTGTTGATCGAAATGGAGTTTTCGCTCAATGCCCTTCTTGCCTCTCCGTTGGATTTTACAAAACCGGATTTACTATTCAGCGCATCTACAACAGTTACCCCGATGCTGAGGTCGTTTCTGGAAATTTCTGCCTGTGGCACCCCTTCAAAAACTTCCAGAAAAGTTTGTTCATCCAGTTGTTTTAAATCAGATGCCGTTGAATTTCCAAACAGGATGGAGGAAGCAGAAACCGCATTTTCATAAGCCTCTACTCCATGGGTCATGATGGTAACCTCTTCGGCCAGGCGTTTTTGCAAAGCCCTTGCATGGGGTGCACTGCGGTGTTCACCGATCAGTTTTTCGATGCTTTCTCTGTCTAAAAAAGTGAAGATTTTAATGTACTTCTCTGCATCCTCATCGCTGGCGTTGATCCAGTACTGATAATATTTGTACGGCGAAGTTCTCCCTGCATCCAGCCAGATATTTCCGCCTTCGGTTTTTCCGAATTTCGTACCATCGGCTTTGGTTACCAGCGGACTGGTAATTGCAAAAGCCTTGCCCTGAACCTTTCTTCTGATCAGTTCGGTCCCGGTGGTAATGTTTCCCCACTGGTCACTACCACCTATTTGAAGTTTACAGTTGTTGTGCTGGTACAGATATAAAAAATCAAAGCCCTGTACCAATTGATAGGTGAATTCCGTAAAACTCATGCCTTCCTTGGCATCCGGATTTAACCGGTTTTTTACAGAATCTTTCGACATCATATAATTTACAGTGATATGCTTGCCGATATCTCTGGCAAAATCCAGAAAGCTCAGGTCTTTCATCCAGTCGTAATTGTTAACAAGAATTGCGCTGTTGGGAAGTCCGCTGTTAAAATCAATAAAACGAGCCAGCGTTTTTTGAACCCCTGCCACGTTTTTATTCAGGGTTTCTTCATCCAGTAAATTTCTTTCGGCAGATTTTCCGGAGGGATCTCCTATCATTCCTGTAGCCCCGCCAACAAGAGCGATGGGTTTGTGACCGGCCCGCTGCAAATGCATCAGCAAAATGATTTGTACAAGACTTCCTATATGCAGCGTATCTGCTGTGGGATCAAATCCAATATATGCAGAAGTGCTTTCTGATTGCAACTGTTCTTCGGTTCCCGGCATGATGTCGTGTAACAGACCTCTCCACCTCAATTCTTCCACAAAATTTGTCGTCATTTTAATAAAATTTCGGCAAATATAAAAAAGAAAGTCTGAAGGTTTCTTATTATTGCCCTCCAATATCGGTCAGTGCTGAATTATTATATTTTTATTCTCGTTCGTTCAAAAATCTAAATTTCAACTTTCTGTGATTTAATCTGCGGAATAATTAATTTTACCCCATGATTTTAGTTACCGGCGGAACCGGATTTGTCGGTTCTCATTTGTTATTTCACCTCAGTCTTGAATACCACAGGATTAGAGCTACCTACCGAAAACAGCATGATCTGGCTTTGGTAAAAAAGGTGTTCTCTTATTATTCTGACCACAGCGAAGACTTGTTCAGGGCAATTGAATGGGTAAGGGCTGATATTACAGATATTTCAGAATTGCATATTGCTTTTGAAGGAATTTCGGAAGTTTATCATTGTGCGGCTGCAGTTTCATTTGACCAGAAAGATTATTCCCTGATGCGAAAGGTGAATATAGAAGGAACAAGTAATGTTGTAAACCTCTGCATCCTGAAATCGGTTAATAAAATTTGTTTTGTGAGCTCTATTGCTACTTTGGAAATGATCAATCCCGGAGTACCGATTACCGAAAGCAATATCTGGACAACAAGTAAAGGGAAAAGTGCCTATGCCATAACAAAAAGGGCTGCTGAAATGGAGGTCTGGCGTGCCTGTCAGGAGGGCCTAAACTGCATTGTTGTGAACCCGGGAGTGATTATTGGTTCCGGTTACTGGAAAAACGGCACGGGCAAAATATTCAGCAAAGTGCGCCGTGGGCTTTCTTATTATCCAACAGGGAAAACCGGATTTGTCGGTGTGAATGATGTGGCAAAGGCCATGATCACGCTCATGAAAAGTTCTATTAAAAATGAGGGTTTCATTCTTGTTGCAGAGAATCTTTTTTTTAAAGACCTGCTTTTCGAAATTGCCGATAGTATGAGATCTAAACAGCCCGGAAAAAAAATAAGTGTGGCAGGCATGGAATTGGGTTGGAGACTGTCCTGGCTGAAGAGCCTTCTGACAGGAAGAAAACAGGAATTAACCAAAGACGCTGCAAGGGCAGCCTCCGGAATAAAACTTTATTCTTCAGAAAAAATACAGAGATCGCTCGATTTTAAATTCAGTCCCATGATTACTGTAATTCAGGAGACCGGTGCTTCCTTTTTAAAAGACCACCCGTAATTAATTAGGCCTGATGGGTTCCCGGGGTCTGATTTTTAATTTCGTGGTATCGTTTTTATCCATTGGGTTTTGGGGCAAGGAATCCGATTTGGAGCCTGCCAGGGTGTCCTGCTCTTTTCTGTACTTTTCCCTCAATTCATCCAATCTGACCTTTACGTTCCTCAGGATCCTCTCCTGATCATTAACTCTGGATGTATAATACAACGAGCTTTCTGCAAAACGAACACTGTCTATCTGATACTTCTTATAAACCAGATGCATGTAATTTACATTCTTTTCTCCATTGAGGTTGGGAACACTCACTGCGCCATTGGCTACGTACATATCAAATAACAAATCCTCCATTTGTTTGGGAGGAATCAGATCATCCGGTTTTTTGATCTTAGCTTTGCTGTCGCAGCTCATTAAGATGATTGTAGTTAAAAAAAATAAACAGTATTTCTTCATCGGTTAAATACTAATCTTTTTCCTTTCGGCAGGTCTTCAAATTTTCCCTGATCAAAAACCAGGTTTCCGTTTACAAAGGTATGGGTTATTGCACTGTGAAAAGTTGTTCCTTCAAAAGGAGACCATTTGCATTTGTACAAGATATTGTCCTTCTCTACTTTGGTACTTTTGTTGAGGTCAACCAGAACGAGATCGGCGTAATAATTCTCTTTTATATAACCCCTTCTGTCAATTTTAAAAATCACTGCCGGATTGTGACACATTTTTTCTACAATTTTTTCAAGTGATATTTTTCCTTGCCGGTAAAACTCCAACAAAGCCAAAAGGGCGTGCTGAACCAGGGGCCCGCCGCTGGGTGCTTTTGTATAGACCTGGCTTTTTTCTTCCAGGGTATGCGGCGCATGGTCGGTGGCTATAATGTCAATCCGGTCATCAAGCAGCGCTTCCCAGATTCCGGCCTTGTCTTTTGCTGTTTTAACGGCCGGATTCCATTTGATCAGTGTTCCTTTCGTTTCATAATCCCGGTCATCAAACCAGAGGTGGTGTATGCAAACTTCTGCAGTGATCTGCTTTTCTTCCAGGGGTATCTCATTTGTAAAGAGCCCTGTTTCCTTAGCTGTTGAGAGATGGAATACATGCAGTCTGGCACCTGTTTTTTTTGCTAGGGCGATTGCCCGTGAGGACGAGAGATAACAGGCTTCTTCACTCCTGATAACCGGGTGAAGTTTTACAGGTATATCCTCACCGTATTCCTGCGTGTACTTCAGCATATTTCTCTTAATGGTTGCTTCATCCTCACAATGCACTGCGATCAGCAATTTCGTTGAGGAAAAAATCTTTTCCAATACCTTTTCATTATCGACCAGCATATTTCCTGTCGAGGATCCCAAAAAAAGCTTTATTCCGGCAACATTTTTTGGGTCGGTCTGTAAAAGCTCCTCAAGGTTATCATTGGTTCCACCAAACATAAAGGAATAATTTGCATAGGCCTTTTCTTCAGCCAAGGCAAATTTTTCTTCGAGTAGTTTTTGAGTAGTGGTTGTTGGGTTGGTATTGGGCATTTCAATAAACGAAGTGATTCCCCCGGCAATGGCGGCCCTGGATTCAGAGGCTATATCAGCCTTATGTGTAAGCCCCGGTTCCCTGAAATGCACTTGGTCATCAATTAATCCCGGTAATAAATATTTACCTGAGGCATCAATAACCCTTGTGTTTGAAGGAATTTCACTTATATTTTTATCAATGGCAGCAATTTTTTCGCCGGTGATCAGCACATCAGCCTCGGTGATCACTCCTCCATTGACCAGCTTTGCATTTTTAATCAAAAAACTCTTCATGATTTCGTGTTTAATTTGGCAATCCCCTTAAACGCATCTCAATAATTCCAAAGATAGCTTCGGTAATAATGGTCCGATTCATTTTTGATTCACCGAGCGTTCTGTCGGTAAAAATAACCGAAACCTCCTTTATGGTGAATCCGTGTTTCCAGGCTTTGAATTTCATTTCGATCTGAAAGGCATAACCAACAAACTGGATCTTATCGAGATTGATGGTTTCAAGCACCTTGCGTTTATAACAGACAAAACCTGCTGTGGTATCATGCACAGGCAAACCGGTAACAAAACGAACGTATTTTGATGCAAAAAAAGAAAGCAAGATTCTGCTCATGGGCCAGTTCACTACATTGACTCCCCTGGAATAACGGGAACCGATGGATAAATCCGCACCTTCCTGAGCACAAGCCTCATACAAATGTTCCAGATCGGCCGGATTGTGAGAAAAATCGGCATCCATTTCTATGATAAATTCATATTTTCTTGCCAGCGCCCATTTAAAGCCATGAATATAAGCCGCCCCCAGACCATTCTTGTCTTTCCTGTTTTCGATATACAGGCTTTTCGGAAATTCCTTGCGCAGGTTTTCTACGATCAGCGCAGTTCCGTCGGGAGAATTATCATCAACCACCAAAATATCAAAGGCCTTTTTTTGAGAAAAGGTAGTGCGAATTATTTTCTCAATATTTTCTTTCTCATTGTAGGTAGGAATGATAACCAGCGTATCCTGCATGTTAAAATTTTTGCGAAAACAAAGTTACTATATTTTATTTCTAATTTTGTGTTAATAATTTTTTAACCCGATCCTTCAATGGTTTTATAAAATCTAAAGTAAAGACTTTTTTCAGCGGTTTGGAGTAAAATCAGAATGGGATTGTAAGGATCTATGCTATCCTTAGTTATTGAAGAAAATATTACCTTTGCTGACCGGGTCAATTCAACTGCTCAAGATCTGAAAAACCGGCACAACAGAACCGAGGATAAAATGGCGAATTAATGTTTGACGGACAAGAAAGAATAGTTTTTAGCCCAGACTGGCTTACCATCGTTTTCCTGGTTATTTTATTACTGATCGCAATCATTAAAAATAACTTCAGCGAACAGCTTTCCTCTCTTTTCTCCCTGCTGTATTCTGATAAATACTATTCAGACTTTGGAAAAGTTAAACCCCTGATCTGGAATAATTTCAATATACTTTTCTTTTTGATATTCATCCTGGTATCGGCTGTAATGATCTATTATTCGCTTAATGCCTATGTCAATGATTCATTCCGGTTTGATTTGGGATATTTTCTAAAGATTCTGGCAGGTGTACTTATTTATTTGGTTCTCAGGTATACCTTTGAGGTAATATTATCCTCTCTTTTCGAGATTTTTGAAGAATACAAATTCTTTTCATTCGTAAAATTAAGCAACCTTTTTCTGATCTCTGTCTACCTGCTACCTGTTCTTTTATTCATTACCTATGTCAATTCAAGTCAGTATGTTATCTTCATTGGCGCAGCGCTGATTTTTTTAGCTTTGGTCATCTTGTTCAGATATATCAAAGCACTCCAATACGACCGGATAAATTTTAGCAATATTTTCTATTTATTTTTATATCTTTGCGCCCTGGAAATAGCTCCAATTATATTAATTTATAAATTAATTGTTAGTTAATGGAAAAGGCAATGAAAATTAAAAGTATTCTTGTTTCACAACCGGTCCCATCCTCTAATCAGTCCCCCTACCATGAACTAATGGAAAAGCAAAAAGTGAAAATTGACTTCAGGTCATTTATTCATGTGGAGGGCGAATGTGCAAGAAATGTTAGAGAACAAAAGATTGATTTTTTAAAATTCAGTGCAGTTATTTTCACAAGCAAAAACGCTGTAGATAACTTTTTCAGAATTTCTGAGGAGATGCGGTGTAAGATACCGGATGATATGAGGTATTTTTGTCAGTCTGAAGCCATAGCTTATTATTTGCAAAAATATGTTGTCTACAGAAAAAGAAAGATCTATGTGGGAAAGAACACTTTTGAGGAGCTCGTCCCGCTCATCAAAAAGCACAAAGACGAATCGTTTTTACTCCCTTCTTCGGACAAGCTTAAACCAACCATACCACCCATTTTAGACGAACTTGGTGTTAAATGGCAAAAGGTTATTCTTTACAGAACTGTAGTTAGTGATTTAAGTGATCTCGAAAACGTTTTCTATGATATCCTGGTGTTCTTTAGCCCTACAGGTATTGAATCTTTGTTTAAGAATTTTCCTGATTTTAAGCAGAACAACACAAAAATTGCCGTTTTCGGCAACTCAACCGTGCAGGCTGCCGAGCGGGCCGGTTTAAAAATTGATATCGCAGCGCCAACAAAAGAAACCCCATCCATGACCATGGCTTTGGAAAAATATATTAAGGAAGCGAATAAATAATCTTCCAACAAAAAAAAGGTGCTCCGTAATGATCTGAGCACCTTTTTTATTTTAATCCTTTTTTGTTTTATTTTCCTCCCTGGAGCACCTCTTTGATTTTGGTCTCGAGTTCTTCTGCCAGTTCCGGATTATCTGCAATCAGACTTTTTACGGCATCACGGCCCTGTCCAAGTTTCGTGTCACCATAACTAAACCAGGAACCACTCTTGTTGATGATTCCCTGTTCAACACCAATATCTAGTATTTCTCCAACTTTTGAGACCCCTTCTCCGTACATGATATCAAATTCTGCCGTTTTAAAAGGTGGTGCTACCTTGTTTTTAACTACCTTGACCTTGGTTCTGTTTCCAATTACCTTTTCCCCGTCTTTGATCTGGGAACTTCTCCGTATATCCAGACGCACAGAGGCATAGAATTTTAATGCATTTCCGCCTGTGGTAGTTTCCGGATTGCCAAACATTACCCCAATCTTTTCGCGAAGCTGATTGATAAAAATTACAGTACAGTTCGTTTTGCTGATACCTGCGGTTAGTTTACGCAGCGCCTGAGACATCAGTCTGGCCTGCAAACCCATTTTAGAATCGCCCATTTCTCCTTCAATTTCACTTTTGGGTGTTAAAGCGGCAACCGAGTCGATAACCATAATATCTATGGCTCCGGAACTGATCAGGTTATCTGCTATTTCCAGGGCCTGCTCTCCGTAATCGGGTTGCGAGATGATCAGATTGTCCGTGTCAACACCCAGGTTTTCCGCGTAATACCTGTCAAAAGCATGTTCTGCATCTATAAATGCGGCTATGCCACCTGCCTTTTGAGATTCCGCTATCGCGTGAAGTGCCAGGGTTGTTTTTCCCGATGATTCCGGACCATAGATCTCTATAACCCTGCCTTTGGGATAACCTCCAATACCCAATGCAACATCCAGACCCAGGGAGCCTGAAGCAATGACCGCCATATCACTGGGAGGGACATCTCCCAGTTTCATAACCGATCCCTTGCCGTAGGTTTTATCCAGTTTGTCGAGCGTTAACTGCAGCGCCTTTAATTTTGACTCTTTCTCTTTATCACTTGCCATAATTGTTGTTTGATTTGTTATACAGCTAAAGTACAAAAAAGTATCTTGCTCCTTTGTCTTTAGGAAATACAAATTTGCTAAAATTATGTATAGGTCCTTGCTCAATATATGAGCAAAGTGATTTTGTAAAAAAATAAAATTTAACCCTATATTTGGAACCTGAAAGAACTGTTTAAAACAGCGTTTTCGAAAATTGGATTGACTGTAGATTTTATACAACCCAATCCCTTTACCCTATAAAAAAGTTAAAATTAAAATTATGAACCGGTATAAGCTCATTATTATCTCAATGGCCATTGTAGCTGTTGTTGCCTGTAATTCTCAAAACAAACAAATAAAAAATGGGGACAATTCGCCGGAAGTGAAGAAAGTTGAAACCGTAGCAACCGCTCCTGATCCTCAAAAACTGGCAGGTCAATGGGAAAGAACAGATGGTGGATACAGGATCGTTATGGAAGAAATAAAACCTGATGGCACTATGAAGGCCTCTTATTTTAATCCCAACAGCATCCATGTGCATCAGGCAAACTGGAAATTGGAAAACCAGCAGCTTCAGGTTTTTATAGAGCTGAGGGATACAAATTATCCGGGTTCAACCTATACCCTTACCTACGATAAAGACCGGGACCTGCTTACAGGCATCTATTTCCAGGCGGCCATGAACCAGTCTTATGAAATTGAGTTTACAAGGATCAAATAAAAAGGGCTTTTAGTTCCGTAGCCTCTTCGGGTTTCATTTTTTTTGCCAATACCAGGCTCAGCTGCTTTCTGCGCAAAGCTCCTGCATATCGCTCTTTTTCCAGATCAGTTTCGGGAACAATTTCAGGAACTTTCACAGGGACTCCCATTTCATTTACCGCGACAAAGGTATAAATGCCTTCATTGACCTTGGATCTCTCTCCGGTTTCCCTGTCCTCTATCCACACATCTACAAAGATCTCCATGGAACTCGAAAAGGAACGCGATACTTTTGCTTCCAGGGTTAACACACTGCCTACCGGTACCGCTTTGGTAAAAACCACCTGATTTACGGCTGCAGTAACTACGATCCGGTTGCTGTGACGGCGGGCGGCTATGCTTGAAGCACGATCCATGCGGGCCAGCAATTCGCCTCCAAAAAGGTTGTCTAGCGGATTTGTTTCTCCGGGTAAAACGATATCTGTAACGATGGTAAGTGACTCTTTTGGAGTTTTTGTTGCCATGCAGAAGTATTTAAATTGTCTGGTAAAAATAGAAAAAGATGTGCAGAAAGTCTTATAATTCCTGAAACAAAATCCAGGCGTCTTTTTCTTTGTCTTGCTGTATTTGCTCCAATCCGGCTTCAGATTCTTCTTTGGTGAGGTAGCTGTTAAAAGATACTACGCTCAAACCCCATTTGTTCACACCCAAAATTCTGGCATCATATCCTTCTTCCTTAAGCTTTACAACAATTCTCTCGGCATTTTCGGGTATGCGGAAAGCTCCCGCAATGACATGGAAATTTTTCTTCGGAGCGGTAATCTCCAGTTGCACTGCAGGTAAGGGTTTTGCGATCTCAAAAGTAGCCTTTTCAATTTTTTGCTGCATCACATTTTGCTCTGCCTGCATCACGCTGGCGGCCTGGGAATTTCTGTAGTCCTGATAAAACTTGCCTGCCAGTGCAAGACTTGATATACCAATAACAAAAATAGCGGCATATTTGAGGTAATTGGGCGTCCTTTTACGCTCTTCAGTAAAATAGACCGGTGTTTTTTCTTCCAGGGCAATGACCTGCTCTCTGTACATTTCCCTTTTAATCTCCGGGCTGACAAAATTGGTCAGGCCAAAAGAAGAGGTCAGGTAATTTACTTTATCACTTGGTTCAAAAAGCAGTTTGTCGTTTTCAAGGCTCAGCGCACCAAGCCCTTCGAGTTCCAGATCCTGAAACTTTAATTTTTTGTTCCATTCCTCAACCTCAAATTTTATGTAGTTCAGGGCGCTTTCGTAGCCGAGGTTTTCTGAATTTGAAATATAATTTGTGAGCAGTCCGTCATTGTTGTTCAGCTGGCTGTTAAAACTAATCTGCTTGTAAGGCGGATAAAAAGTGTTGGAAAAAGTATCGATCCTGGCTGATCTGTTGTTGCTGACAAAGCCACCGAATCCGGGTACAATAACGCACTCGTAACGGTAGAGGAGATCCGCAATATAATTGGCCAGCTTCAAAAAATTGTAATTAAGTAAAACGTACAGCAAAACTAAAAAAAAACAAGGGGTGTTTACCTTTTACTGCTTTTTTTTATTAACAAAGTACTGTTGATTGATAACGAGTAATTTACATGGAAAAAACGGAAAAACTATCCATTTTAGCACTGCACCGCGCGGTGGGTATCGGTGATATCAATGCAAAAAAACTGATCAGCCACTGCGGAAGTGCCGAAGCTGTGTTCAAAGAAAAAAAACTGGTCCTTAAAAAAATTCACGGTATCGGAAAAACCATACTGAAGGAATTGAATAATGCAGCGCTTTTTGAAGAAGCCGAAAAAGAATTGCTGTTTATAGAAAAAAACAGGATTGAACTTATTACCGTTTTTGACAAAGATTATCCCGAAAGACTAAAACATTGTGCTGATGGCCCTTTGTTGTTTTTTCAAAAAGGAACGATCAATTTACGGGCTCAGAAAATCATCAGTATCGTAGGAACCCGCATGATGACCAATTACGGAAAATCATTTTTAGAATCCTTTATAGCCGATGCACAAAAACACCAACCGGTCATTATCAGTGGTCTGGCCTTTGGTGTTGACATTTTTGCCCATCAGATTGCCATGCAACATGGTTTACAAACTGTTGGCGTTCTGGCACACGGGCTCGATGGTGTTTATCCGAAAGTACACCGCTATTATGCAGAGCAAATGCAGGAAAACGGCGGGATCATTTCAGATTTCTGGTCGGGGTCAAGGCCCGACAGAGAAAATTTTGTGAAAAGAAACCGCATAGTAGCCGGAATTTCCGAGGCTACCCTGGTAATAGAATCCGCAAAAAAAGGAGGCTCCCTGATCACAGCAGACATTGCCAATTCTTATAACCGCGATGTTTTTGCTGTTCCGGGCCGGACCACCGATCTATTTAGCACTGGTTGTAACAACCTCATCAAACAAAACAAGGCGGTTCTGCTCACTGGAATAAAAGACCTGGAATATATGCTGAACTGGACGGTAGAAAAGGAACCGAAAAATAAACCCATACAAAAACAGCTGTTTGTAGAACTTGACGAACAGGAAAGAGAAATTTGTGATTGTCTTCAGAAAAATGGCAAACAGCTATTGGATAATCTCGCCCTGCACTGCAGGTTTCCTATTCATAAAACAGCCGGCCTTTTGCTGCAACTCGAATTAAAGGGCCTGGTAAGGCCCTTGCCGGGGAAGATGTTTGAGTTGATTTAAAAGGAAAAAGTATTGAGTATTGAGACAGGAACCAGGAGACAGGAATCAGGAAATGAACCTTGAACCTTGAAGTCGGGAGACTTCGAAGAGCGGAAGGTGCATTTTGACCGGTCGTTATGAGATTCCTCAACACCGCGTAACGCGGGGTTATCGGAATGACAACAGGACCAAGACAAGGATAAAGGATAAAGGACAAAGGATAAAGGACAAAGGATAAAGGTAAAAGTATTGAGTATTGAGTATTGAGTATTGAGACAAGCGGGAGACAGGAGACAGGAGACAAGACAAGATTTGAGATGTGATTTGAACCCGGAGCCTTGAACATTGGTATTTTTGAGGTAAAAGCAGGAACTGTTAGTTTAATTTAATTGTACGATTAAACCTAATTATAAAAAAAGAGCAGGTTTCAAATTACCTGCTCTTCAAATTATTTTTAAATAGTTTAATTATTCAGTTACAGCACGAAAAGCATTTACACGTCCTTTCCCGAATGAAACTGAAGCTCCATTTCCGTCTAGGTTGTCAGCTGTTTTTAAAAGTTGCTTTGTAACTTCCTTTGGAGCCATCTGACCACCGTTTTTACCTATGATTAATGCGGCGACGCCTGCTACGTGAGGTGCGGCCATGCTTGTACCTGCAGCCCATGACCATCCGCTGCTTATAGTACTAAAAACCATGTCATAATACCAAAGGGCATTTTCTGAATCAAAATCTCCTCCCGGTGCAGCAATGTTAATTAAGGATCTTCCAGTATTCGAGTAGGAAGCAATTAAATCCAAATTTGTAGTTGGATCAATTGCCCAATCCAATGGCGCTGTTGCCGATACTGAGATGACATTATTTAAATCACCCAGGAAAGCTATTGTTGAACCATTTCCATCGGCATTCATATAATCATTTCCTGCGGCTACAACAATGGTTGCTCCGCTCTTGTATGCATAATTAATCGCTCTTTGTACTGCATGTTTCAATTCCTGAATTAACTTTGGTGAATCTTTTCCAATAAGATTACCGTCTTCGTCATAATAAAAACCGTTTTTATTTATTAAAGTTCCAAGGCTCATGTTAATCACATCAGCGCCATTATCAGCTGCATATACAATCCCTTCGTTAATCCAGCTAAACGAGCCCGATCCGGTATATTCTGACAGTACTTTTACAGCAACAATTTGGGCCTTCGGAGCAACACCAATCACACCAAATGAATTATCAGCAGCAGCAACTATTCCTGCCACATGCGTTCCATGATTAAAATAATTACCCGGACGAATATTCCAACCTTCACCCGGAACAAATGATTTAGAAAGCATAGAATTTAAATTTGGAGCCAGATCGGGATGTTCAGCATCAATGCCACTATCCAGGATAAACACTTTGACACCTGTACCAAGGTATCCTGCATTCCATGCTTCAGGAGCATTAATTGCATCCATCCCCCACTGATATGAAAAATACCATTCATTATCGCCAATACTTGGAGGATTTGCCATGAGATGAACTTTAGGAGCAATCGAATTTACTATCAAATCAGGAATCACCGATCTGACGCTGCTTAGTTTGGCAACTTTGTTTTCAAAATCAGGATCTGAAGTTTTCACAACAACAATTCCAATCTGAGGAATAGTTTTAACGATTGTTCCAAACTCCGCTAAACTTTGTTCTAAACCACCTGTTAACGTTTCTGCATTGAAAATAACCATAAAGTTGGTTGTTTTCGCACTTTTTAGTGATACCATATCATCTGTATCATCTGTTTGAGGGTCACTTTGACATCCAAAAAAGGATGCAAAAACTAAAATTCCCATTAAATTCGCTAAGAATTTTGTACTAAAAATGAAAGGTTTTTTCATAATTGATTTTTTTAGAATTATTTATGCAATTTAAAATATTTCAACTTTAAATTTAATGTTTTTTGTGGTTATTTTTAGTAGAAACATTTGGTAATTAATTATATAAAAATTATTTCTTACTGCCTTTTCGCGCTTTCTTTTTTTCTTATTTATACGTTTTCTTATTTTCTTTCTACATCAACCCGGCATTGCATGCCAGGCTACCCATAACAAGGAAAAAGTAAAAAGTAAAAAGTTCTGTAGAAGTATTGAGCCTGCCCGCCGTGGCGGGTACTGAGTAATGAGACAGGAACCAAGAGACAGGAATCAGGAAATGAACCTTGAATCTTGAACCCGGGACCTTGAACCTTGAACCCTGAACCTTGAACCCGGAACCCCCGAAGTTGGGAGACTTCGAAGAATGGATGGACTATCGTGCGGCAGCTAAGAGATTGACTTATATAATCCAATCAATCTGCTTCCTTTTATTAAGGTTTTTGTTTCCAAATTTTGTCTGAAAAATCCAGGTACTCGGGCAAGGCGGCTGAGCCATACCACATGTATAGGTCAAAGTCCAATATACCCTCTTTGATGGCGCTGTCCTTTTGCAACAAACTTTCAGCTTCCTCAAAAGTTGTTACATTAAGAATGAAAATACCACGGTACGCTTTGTCATTTTTACCGAGTGGGCCTGCGACTGTCATTTTTCCTTCTTTTACCAAATGATTGATGTTTTCCATATGCCCCCGAAAGCTATTGTTTATTAATTCTTTGTCTGTTGTTTGATTCGTTCCTGTTTTGAGTATGACCAATACATAGCTTTTCATTCCGTAATCATCTCCACCCAATTTTTGTGCTAAGACGGGGTCAAAATTCGGATTTGAAACCGCCGTGTCTTTGGAAATGTTTTTCTGATACTGCTTTTGCATCTTGTACGCAAATTCTTTTTTCCTGCCGTCTGAAACCCGGACAAAAATTTCTTTGTCGTTAAGCTTTTGGTAAACAATCTTTTTAGGAAAGTCGTGATCCGGGTTTTCAAATGTATATGTGCTATCCTTTTTTGTTAGTTTAAATTTTACCTCTTTTCCCTGATTCTGGTTCAGGACAGTCGCTATGTAGTTGATCTCTTTATTGATTTCTGTAATTTCCAGGTACTCTGAAACAGTCATTTTTCCTTCCTTTATGCTATATGAAATTCCTTTTAACGTGCTTTTGTTGGGTTGGTCCCAATGCTCATAGATCTCTTTGTTTTCCGTTTTCCAGGTCCCCTGCAAAAAATCAGGTAAACCTGATTGAGCCGAAGCTATTACTGTAATGAACAGAATAAAAAGTGTTAAACCATTTTTCATTGTCGTTTTGATTTTTTTGCTTTATCTGTTTGCTGTTACCAAATAAGGACCTGTTTTAGGTTCCAGATTATAAATTTGGTCCGTATCGAAGATAAAAAAAGAAGTACCGCATAGGATCCTTCGGAAAACTCAGGATTCCCGTCTGTAGGTTTGGAGAGGAGTTCAGCCAAATAATATTTCTTCTTAAAATCAGCGTTTCGAAATGTAAATCTATTCCGGTTTCTGTATTTCAACCAACCTGTCGCTATTGCCACCATTGCTCGTGCATACATATACCCTGCCTGCCGGTGATACACATACGTCTCTCAGGCGCCCCCAGGCACTTCTGAAATATTCCTTGCTACTTGTTATTGTTTGTCCGTTGGCACTTAGCTGCAATTGATATAAGGTTGCATCTTTTAAAGTTACGAGCAATAATGAGTTCTTCCATTGCGGTATCCGGTCGGCATTGTAATAGTCCAGGCCGCAAGTTGCCAAAGTCGAATTCCCTGTCGACCAAAGAGGAACCTTTACATTGTTGGTCGTACAAAAAGCCGTTTCACCGGGCTCGTTACAGGGTCCGTTAACATTTGGCCAACCATAATTCCTGCCTTTTTCAATGAGGTTCACTTCGTCCTCAATATTGGGTCCGTGTTCTGAGCTGTATAAGAGACCGTTGGCCAATACAAGCCCTTGGGGATTTCTGTGTCCGAGTGTCCATACCGGGTTGCCTGGGAAAGGATTGTCAGAAGGAATGGAGCCGTCGAGGTTGATCCTGAGAATTTTTCCTGCCAGGGTATTGCTGTTTTGGACCAAATCGATATTGCTTGCGTCGCCCGTTGAAATATACAGCTTGGGTGTAGTTTCACTGGATATAACCAGCCTTGATCCATTGTGAACTCCTGCTGCCGGAATATTGTCAAGAATGATAATCGGATCTGAAACTGCATTATTACTGTAGCTTAACCTGACGACCTTTTCTGTATATACGCCATTTTTATTGTAATTGTAAACAACGTAAAACTGACCATTGTTTAAAAAATCAGGATGCTGAACCATGCCTAACAGTCCGCCTTCGCCCTGGGCAACCACATCTGAAATTGTATATGAGAAAATCGTATTTCCGTTCAAGGGATCGATCTTGCTGATCTTCCCGTTTCTTTCCGTCATCCAGATGTGGTCGTCTTTTCCCCACAGAATTT
>JBFYPZ010000022.1:0-21642 GCA_041303035.1 Flavobacteriaceae bacterium | reverse complement strand
ATTTTGACAGTCACCTGTCATTTCATCCTCAAATCCCGCAGCAGTGGAAGTCCTATTCTTTCAAAGTCAATTACCGCGGAAATACCATCAAGGTCTTTACGAGTCACGAAGCCAGTATTTTTACCAATGAGTCAGAAACTCCAATGGAAATAATTGTTTCAGGCAAAAAACTGGAGCTTCCTTCAAAAGCATTTATAAAAGTATAAACCAGAAAAAGGTCTATTCGATTGACTTTTCTGCTATAAAATATTTAAAGCAAATTATACAACTATGAAAAACTGGGGCCTCATACTCATATTAATTAGTTCTTTAACCATGCAAAGTCAAAAAATTAAAAAAGTCGAGCCTCCCCACTGGTGGGTGGGCATGCAACACCAAAAAGTTCAACTGATGATCTATGGTGACAAAATATCGGCTTACACGGCATCTGTTGAGGATAAGGAAATCATAATAGCGGAAGCAGAGCAAACGAATAACCCCAATTACCTCTTTCTGACCCTGGATTTTTCGGCTGTAAAACAAGCCAGAGACTTTAAAATCATTTTTTCAAAACCGGGCGAAGAAAATCTTATTCACACCTATACTCTAAAATCACGGGAACCCATGTCGGCTCAAAGACAGGGATTTAAAAGTTCTGATGTGATCTATCTCATTACCCCTGACCGGTTTGCGAACGGAGATACTTCAAATGATATAAATAAGGAATTGAATGAAAAAACAATCGACAGAAAAGATAATTATGCGCGTCATGGGGGGGATATCAAAGGGATTACTGATCATCTGAATTATATTGGCGA
The DNA here is from genome assembly GCA_041303035.1 of Flavobacteriaceae bacterium. Classification (GTDB taxonomy): domain Bacteria; phylum Bacteroidota; class Bacteroidia; order Flavobacteriales; family Flavobacteriaceae; genus Namhaeicola. The sequence continues at coordinate 20,845 of JBFYPZ010000022.1, read as the reverse complement.
TATGGGCTTTACAGCCATCTGGCCCAGCCCGATGTTAAGCAATAATATGCCGGGACAATCCTACCACGGCTATGCCATAACTGATCTGTATGAGGTTGACCCGAGATTTGGAACCATGGATGAATACAAAACCCTTTCGAAAGAGACTAAAAGTAAGGGAATAAAATTAATCATGGATATGGTGGCCAACCATATCGGGAGTGAACACTGGTGGATGAAAGACCTGCCTTCAGAAGACTGGGTAAACTTTCAAAAGGAGTTCCTGAAAGATAGCCTGGTTGTGACCAACCACAGGCGGACCATCAACCAGGATCCCTATGCGTCTGAAAAAGATAAAAAATCCATGAGCGACGGCTGGTTCGTTCCCAGCATGCCTGATCTGAATCAAAAAAATCCTTTTCTGGCCACCTATCTGATACAGAACAGTATCTGGTGGATAGAAACACTGGATCTCGGGGGCATCAGACAAGATACTTACCCCTATCCCGATAAATACTTTATGGCTGAATGGGCCGGAGCGATCATGAATGAATATCCCAACTTCAGCATAGTGGGTGAAGAATGGAGTTACAATCCCCTGCTGGTGGGTTATTGGCAGCGCGGAGCCCAAAACAAAGACGGTTATGATTCAAATTTGACCTCAAGCATGGATTTCCCGATGCAGAAAATGATCGTGGAAGGGCTGAAGGAAGCAGAATCCTGGGACAAGGGATTTGTCAAATTATACGAAGGCCTGGCCAATGATTTTTATTATTCCAATCCGAAGGATATCATGATCTTTCTTGATAATCATGATATGGACAGGGTCTTTACGCAACTAAATCACAACGTGACACAAAACAAAATGGCCCTGGCTTACATGCTTTTGCTTCCGCGCATACCACAAATATATTACGGCACGGAAATCCTGATGGAGAACAGTAAAAAACCGGGAGATCACGGTCTGATCAGAACAGATTTTCCGGGTGGCTGGCCCGGCGATGCCGTAAATGCCTTTACCGGAATCGGATTAAACGCTGAGCAAAAAGAAATGCAGTCGTTCTTAAAGAAAGTACTGCAATACAGAAAAAGCAGCGAAGCCATACACGCTGGCAAAACCATTCATTTTGCACCCGATAAGAATGTGTATGCCCTGGCGAGGAAATTAAATGATGAGATCGTTCTTGTTATCCTGAATAAAAATAACAAACCCTTCCGCGCAGATTTGAACAAATTTGACGAACTCGGTTTAAAGGGTAAAAAAGTAAAAAATATGATTACCGGGGAAATTTTTGATCTGGGAAAGACCCTGGAACTGAAAGATGAAGGAGTCATTTTGTTGACTACGAAAATAAACTAAAGGAAATCTTTTTATAAAGAAAGTTTTAGATTTTTTGATCTCGTAAAAACGTATTTGAGCTATTTAAACAAAATGTAACCTTATTATTTAAAAGAAATAACAGACAAACCACTTATGAAGAAAATACTGCTGTTTCTTGTAGGAATTGCCCTGTCACTTCATCTGCTCTCTGCCCAAAATGAACAAAGGAAGTTCATCAGTTCCGGCTTCGATAAAAAGGGGGTAACGATACAGACCAGCGATGGAGCATACCGCATAACCTATTACAGTAAAAATATTGTAGAAACTACCTTTATTCCAAAAGGTGAGAACAAAAATGAAAATTCCCATGCCGTCGTTCTTGAACCCCGGGAAATTTCCTTTAGTTCAAGTGAAAATCAGGAAACTGTTCTTTTGAACTCTGAGGGAATCACGGTGAGTATCGACAAGGCCCCGTTTAAAATTAACTATTTTTACAAGAACCGGCCCCTCATCTCAGAAAAAGCGGGCTATATCAAAACCGATTCCCTGGAAATAATCGAATTCAATCTGAACCCAACAGAAGTACTTTATGGCGGTGGTGCGCGCGCTTTGGGCATGAACCGCCGTGGCCACCGACTCAAACTTTACAACAGAGCCCATTACGGTTATGAAACGCGGTCGGAATTGATGAATTATACACTTCCTGTCGTTCTGTCATCCAACCTGTATGCCATTCACTTTGACAATGCGCCCATCGGGTATTTGGATCTCGACAGCAAAAAGAACAATACCCTGTCCTATCAAACCATTAGCGGGAGAAAGACCTATCAGGTAATCGCCGGAAATAACTGGGATGAAATAACCGATCATTACACTTCCCTGACAGGCAGGCAACCCTTACCACCAAGGTGGGTCTTCGGAAATTTTTCCAGCCGTTTTGGCTATCATTCCGAAAAAGAGGTCAGGGAAACAGTCCGTAAATTTGCCGAGGACAGCATTCCACTGGATGCGGTCGTTATAGACATTTACTGGTTTGGCAAGGACATTCAGGGCCATATGGGCAACCTTGAGTTTCTGAAAGATTCCTTTCCAACTCCTCAGCCGATGATGCGTGATTTTCAGAAAAAAAATATAAAAACCATCCTGGTTACAGAACCTTTTATTCTGACCAGCTCGAAAAAATGGAAAGAAGCCTCTGAAAATGGTTTTTTGGGTAAAGACAGTTCTGGAAAACCCCTTGTTTATGATTTTTATTTTGGCAATACGGGCCTGGTTGATATTTTCAGTCCAAAGGCCGCTGACTGGTTTTGGAAGCTCTATAAAGAATTGACGGAAATGGGTGTGCAAGGCTGGTGGGGCGATTTGGGCGAGCCGGAAGTGCATCCATCTGCCATGGTGCATGAAACCGGAACGGCTGATGAAGTACACAATATTTACGGGCATCAGTGGGCAAAAATGATCTATGATGGCTATCGCCGGGATTTTCCTGATCAAAGGCCTTTTATTTTAATGCGGGCCGGATACTCGGGATCACAAAGATTTGGCCTGATCCCCTGGTCGGGTGATGTGAGCAGGTCCTGGGGTGGTTTACAATCACAACCCGAAATTGCCCTTCAAATGGGCATGCAGGGGCTGGCTTATATGCATTCCGATCTGGGAGGTTTTGGAGGGGGAGAAAAATTTGATCCTGAGTTGTACACACGCTGGTTGCAATACGGTGTTTTTCAACCCGTTTTCAGACCACATGCTCAGGAGCACATAGCCCCCGAACCGGTTTTTCATGATGAAAAAACCAAAACACTGGCCAGAAAGAGTATCGAACTTCGCTACGCCCTGCTTCCTTACAATTACACGCTCGCTTTTGAGAACAGCCGAAGCGGCCAGCCCTTTATGAAACCCCTGTTTTTTGAGGAGCCTGCCAATGAATCTCTGTTCAACAGAGCAGACAGTTATTACTGGGGAGAAAATTTTTTAGTCCGACCCATACTGCACCCGGGTGTAAAAACAATTGAGCTGCAATTCCCTGACAAGAATAACTGGTTTGATTTCTATACAGATCAGCTTTACGAAAAAGGAAAATCTTATCCCATACCAGTTCTGGAGGATCATATCCCGGTTTTTGTGCGGGGAGGCGCCTTTATTCCCATGGCCAAACCGATGCAGCATACTGAGGACTACAAGTTCAATGACCTTTTGGTTCATTATTATTTTGACCCGGAAACCAAAACCAGTGATGCCCTTGTTTTTAACGATGACGGAAAAAATCCTGAAAGTATTGAAAAAGGGCTTTATGAAATCATCCATTTAAAAAGTACGGTTAAAAAAACTATACTGGAGATCGATGTATACTGCACCCCATCGAAATCATTGTCTGTAACTGATAAAAAAATTGAGCTGATCCTACACAATTTGGCTAAACCAAAAAAAGTAAAAAGATTTCCGTTTACCAGCGATGAAGTAAAAAAAATCACCCGGATTCCGTTGGTTCTAAAAGGATCAGACAAACAAACCATTCGAATTAAAATGTAAACGCCATGAAATATTTAATTCTGTCATTATTGTTATTGATGAGTAATCAGTGTGAAGAAAAAAAGGAGATCCCTATGCAAAAACAAACAACAAAGGCACCTTTTCTCTGGGAAGCGGCAAATGTTTATTTCTTATTGACCGACCGTTTCTATAACGGAAACCCGAATAACGATATAAATTTCGGCCGTACTAAAAAAACCGCCGTACTGAGGGGTTTTGAAGGAGGTGATATCATTGGAATAACAAAAAAAATTGAAGAAGGTTATTTTAATGATCTGGGAATTAATGCTATTTGGTTTACACCCGTCGTGGAACAAATTCATGGAAGTGTAGATGAAGGTACCGGTTCTACCTACGGCTTCCATGGCTATTGGGCCAAGGACTGGACTTCCCTGGACCCCAATTTCGGCACCATGGAAGACCTCAAAAAATTGGTGGATACCGCACATAAAAACGGGATCCGCATTGTACTTGACGGGGTGATTAACCATACCGGTCCGGTAACGGAACAGGATCCCGTCTGGCCAAAAGATTGGGTGAGAACCGGGCCGACCTGTACCTATAAAGATTACGAGACCACCACTGCTTGTACACTGGTTAAAAACCTGCCTGATATTCTTACTGAAAGCGGAAAAGAAGTTGATATTCCTGTGGCACTTGCGAATAAATGGAAAGCCGAAGGCAGGTATGAACTTGAAATGAAGGAACTCGATGAATTTTTTGCCAGAACCGGTTATCCCAGAACGCCGACCAATTACATCATCAAATGGCTGACGGATTATATAGTCGAATTCGGCATCGACGGTTACAGGGCCGATACAGTTAAGCATACCCATCCGGAAGTATGGCTTGCTTTCAAAAAGGAATGCGATGCTGCATTCGCTCAATGGAAGCAAAAAAATCCGGGACTGGTGCTTGATGACAATTCTTTTTATTTGGTAGGCGAAGTGTATGGCTACAGTGCTAGTAACGGGCTATGGTATGATTTTAACGATAAAAAAGTGAACTATTTTGAAAATGGCTTCAACAGCCTGATCAACTTTGAATTTAAGTACAATGCCAAAGAAAACTATGAATCCCTTTTCTCAAAATACGACAAACTTTTACACAATGAACTGAAAGGGTTTGGCGTAATGAATTATCTGAGTTCACATGACGATGGTTCACCATTCGATAAAAGCAGGGAAAAGGCCTTCGAATCTGCCACAAAACTGCTGCTTAGTCCGGGAACCTCACAAGTGTATTATGGCGATGAATCATCCAGGTCGCTCTCCATAGAAGGAACCGTTGGAGATGCCACACTGCGCTCGTTTATGAACTGGGATGACATCAAAACAAAGGACAACACAAAAGAAATTCTGAAGCACTGGCAGAAACTGGGCAAATTTAGGGCTGCTCACCCTTCGGTCGGAGCAGGAAAACATGAGGTGATCAGCCAAAAACCTTATATTTTTAAGCGCACCTACAGCTCTCAAAGCTATTCAGATGCAGTAGTGGTAGGATTGGAACTGGCAAAAGGCAAGAAAACACTTGCGCTTCAAAATGTGTTTGCGGAGGGAACTGTGCTGACAGATGCTTATTCAGGAACAACAGCAACTGTTACAAAAGGTGAAGTAGTAATTGACTCTCCTTATGATATCGTATTATTGGAAAACAAATAAAAAAATATGAACATTTTTAAATTGCTTTTTGTCATTTTTCTTAGTTTCGCCTGCCTTAAGTGCAGTAAGCAAGAAATAAAAAAACCAGAACCCTCAATGGAAAAACCACAAAAAATAGTTGTTTATCAAGTCTTTACACGCTTGTTCGGAAATACCAACACAAGCAATAAACCCTGGGGAACCATTGAAGAAAATGGCGTTGGAAAATTTAATGACTTTGATGAAAAGGCTTTACAGGAGATCAAAGCACTGGGTGTCACCCATATCTGGTATACGGGTGTACCGCATCATTCCACCATTACAGATTATACTGCTCATGGTATCTCAAACGATGATCCTGATGTGGTAAAAGGCAGAGCGGGATCTCCCTATTCCGTAAAAGATTATTACAATGTAGCACCTGATCTTGCCGTAAACCCGGCCAGGAGGCTTGAGGAATTTCAGGATCTGATCAAAAGAAGTCATGCTGCAGGACTTAAAGTGATCATCGATATCGTACCCAACCATATCGCAAGAAAATACGAGGGAAAATCCAACCCGGAAGGCGTGACTGATTTCGGAGCCAGCGACAACAAAAATGAAAGTTATCTGCGCGATAATAATTTCTATTATGTGGTGGGAGAATCTTTCAGGGTTCCGGAATGGAAAAACGGCTATTTGCCTTTGGGAGGCGAAAAACACCCCCTGGTGGATGGAAAATTTGATGAAAATCCTGCCAAATGGACCGGTAACGGATCGCGTGCGGCCCAGCCCGATTTTTATGACTGGTACGAAACCGTAAAGATCAATTATGGAGTAAGGCCAGATGGAGGAAAGGAATTTGAAGAGCTCCCCAACAATTTTTATCAAAAAGATTATAAAGAGCATTACGCTTTCTGGAAGGACAAACAGGTACCTGATTCCTGGAAAAAATTCAGGGACATTGCCCTGTACTGGCTTGATAAAGGGGTAGACGGTTTCAGGTACGACATGGCCGAAATGGTACCCGTAGAATTCTGGAGCTATATGAACTCGAGCATTAAAATGAAAAATCCGGAAGCATTTCTGCTGGCAGAGGTTTACAACCCTTCCTTGTACAGGGCATATATACACCTCGGCAAAATGGATTACCTGTACGACAAAGTGGCTCTTTACGATACCATCAAACATATCATGCAGGGGCGCAGTTCAACAGATCATCTGCCTCGTTTGCACAAAGATCTGGAAGATATAGAACACCACATGCTCCACTTTTTGGAAAATCATGACGAACAGCGTATTGCCAGTCCGGATTTTGCAGGTTATGCCGAAAAAGCCATGCCTGCCATGCTGGTTTCTGCCACCCTGAGCACCTCGCCTACCATGATCTATTTTGGTCAGGAAGTTGGTGAACCCGGGGCTGAACAGGCAGGATTCGGATCTCCAACCCGCACTTCAATATTCGATTATATAGGTGTTCCTCATCACCAGCGATGGATGAACGGTAAAAAGTTTGATGGCGGCCAGCTGTCTTCCAAAGAAAAAGAGCTTAGAAATTTTTATAAAACACTTTTAAACTTCACCATAAGCAGCTCAGCTCTGGCCGGTAAATACCAGGACATACACTATTACAACAGGGAAAGGACAGAAAACTACAGCCACAGGCATTATTCCTTTGTGCGCTGGAGCGATCAGGAAAAATTGATAGTCGCAGCCAATTTTGATGATCAGGCGGGAAGTGAAATTGATCTGAAAATCCCGGCTGATATAATTAATCAATGGGGACTTAAGGACGGTACCTACGCATTAAATCAAAAACTGCTCGGGCCTTCCGGACTGCAGCTGGTTGTAAAGGACGGAGAGGGCCATATTTGGCTGCGCTTGGAGCCGCTGGCTTCGAATATACTGCAACTGCAATAGTATAGTTCCAAATGAAAAAAGACCCTCCATTTTTTGAAGGGTCTTTTTCCAAGGGGAACGAATATGCGTTATGATCCGCTGATCAACAATTGCTTTTGGGATTTTAAGATGTCTTTAATCACCCTGAAAATTTTCTTTTTCAGATATTTAAAATTCAGTACAAATGACTCAACATCGCTTTTCATGGCTGTATGTTCTTTTAATATTCCATAAAGACCTTCAGGATGATTGGTTTCCGTGAGGGTTGCGATTTTCTTGTCATAGGTGTTGATAAATTCACTTAACTCCTCCCTTCGCGTATTCATGTCACCTAGCAATTGTATTTTCTTTTTTGCTGCTTCATACGAATCTTTTGAACTCAGTTCTAAAAAATGAGAGGACAACAAATGAGTTAAAAAATCGTACTCGTCCTGGATAAATTCCAATTCTTTGATCCATTCAGTAACTTCTTCATGCAAATGCACCAAACCCATCGTTTTATATTGTTCATCTTTATACATAACCCTTGAATTTAATGGAGGTGGCCTGGCCACCTCCGCATTTAACTATTCAATTTCAATTACTTTTTTATGAGGTAATGCCTCAACAGGAAGCTTATTCAAAACCAGCTTCAGAATTCCGTCTTTGTATTTGGCTTTGATTTCTTCTTCTTCGTTAATATTTTCTGGAAGTGAAAATGAACGCATGAATTTGTTGTAGCTGAATTCTCGTCTGGTGAAATTCTCCAGTTTTTCCTTTTTTTCAATTTTCTTTTCAGCTGCAATATGAAGAACTCCGTTTTCAATATTTACATCAAAATCTTTTCTATTGAATCCGGGAACTGCAACTTCAATTTCGAAGTTCAGGTCGTTTTCCTTTATGTTCATTGCCGGCATCCAATTGTCTTCCAGTAAGAGGTCTTTGGTAAATAATCTGTCTGTTCCCAGCAGATCAGAGAACATGGTGTCGTACCATGGCAGTCTTGGGTTTCTAAATTTAACTAAGGTCATGATCTTTGAATTTAATTGTTATTATTAATTTTCGGAACAAAGTTATCAGGCCGGTAATCAGCAAACAATGACGCAGGTCAATCAGCAGAATGATTATCGTCAATTAATTGTTAAAATTTCTCATAATACTATTCTGCGATCCTGAGGATCAGAAGTAATTCCGTACTTTTTCGTTTGATGAAATCCATATTTGCTATAGGAAATTACCGTTCTCGTCCAGTTTTACATGTATCTTTTTATCCTTGTTCAACAATGTAACTTTGTATGTTTTTTTGGCTCCCGTATTCTGGTGGTAGGTGATTCCATAAACATCTTTATAGATACTCCATTTTGGATATTGTTTGGCAATAGCATCCAGAACTGGTTTTGGAAGTGCAATATCCTTGTATTTTTCAATGGTTCGCAGAACATTTCCGTCTTTGTCATACGCAGCAACTATTTGTCCGTCAGGAATATAGAAAGTTACTTTATATGAATCATAATCATCTGTATAGAACTCAGATTCTTTCAAATCGTACTGAGCCACTTGTTTTTGAAGGTAACCTACCGGTAAAGCTGCATTTTTAGTTCCGGCAGCTGCAAGGTATTGATAGTTTACGGCTGTTAAATCAACCTCACCCAACATACCTCCTTCAATAACCTGAGAAAAAATAGGACTGGTTAATCCTAAAATAAACAAACCAAGAATTAGATTTTTCATGATACATGATTTAGAATTTACCCGAAGTTACGATATCTTTTTTGCAGACAAAATGACTTTAGTCAATCTGCAGATTGATCTTGGTCAATAAAAAAAGAACAGGAAGCCCGTGCTTCCTGTTCCTCAAAAGTGACCTCAATTTTTGTGACCCTTCTTGTCCTCAACCGATCCTCAAATCATGTTGTTCAATTTGAATCCTGAAAAAATCATCACCTTCTTTAGTCCGGTCAATTGATCTTGACCCAAACCTTTCCAAATTCATAGAATTTTATAAGGGTTAAATTACCTACCAAATGTAGTCAGTCAGTTTCATCAAAACAATGACGAAGATCAATGTAAAAGTTGATAGTTGTCATTGTACAGAAAAATACCTGCTATTTTATATTCTTTAATTTATTGAGATCCATGATTCGTATAAATTTTTTACCGGTTTGAATGATCCCTTCTTCTTTGAGTTCCTTTAAAGTCCTGATTAGCGTTTCTTTGGCGATCCCAATTATACTGGCCAGATCTGTTCTCGAAATTTCTATGACCGGCTCCATGCTTTCCTCAGGTAATAATTCCAACAGCTTGTCTGCCGTTTTTTTTCGAACAGAATCATAGGCCATATGGATCAAAAGTTCCTTCATATTTTCCAGGCTACTGATTAGTATTTCAATGAAATTACCCGAAAAAGCAGGGTTCTGGCTGATCAGGGAAAGCACTTTGTTTTTGGACAGTTTTATCAATTTTGTGTGCTTAACGGCCAGTGCATTTTCGTTGTAGGTCTTGTTTTCCTGGAAAGGAGTAAAGCCAAAATAATCTCCTTCATTATAAAAACTTGTGATGAACTCTTTCCCCTGATCATTGTACTTGAATGTTTTTACCTTTCCGCTTATGATATAGAACAGGTCCATACCCAGGTTATCCTGCAGGTAAATTGCGCTTCCCTTCGGGTAAAAAAAACTGGATTGACTACTGAGGTATTCTTTAAGATCATCATATAAGATTTCCTTCCCGGAATCCCGGTTTTCATCCACTTCAAAGGCCTCACGCAATTTCAACCGGGTTTCAATGGCGCTCAGAAGCTCTGATTCTTCAAATGGTTTGGTGATATAATCACTTGCCCCGAGATCCATTCCCTTTCTTAAGTCGCTGTGATCTGTTTTGGCCGACATAAAGATGAACGGTATTCTCTTGAGTTCTTCATTTCTCAATACGATCTGCAAAACGCCAAATCCATCCAGAACCGGCATTAAAATATCACAAATAATCAGATCCGGCCTTTGCAGAGTTGCCATTTCTATCCCTACTTTTCCATTTTCCGCAGTTTGTACCTGGTAATTCGCCAATCGGAGTATTTCAGCTGTGTTCTCTCTGACGATGGCATCGTCTTCAATAAGCAAAATCATTTTTTTCATAATTCAGCTATTCCCTATTATTGTTGTTTGGATTTGCAATTACAGGTAATCTCAGGGTAAAAGTAGATCCTTTGTCCTCTTTACTTCTAAAGTATATTTGCCCTCCCAGCCTTTCTGCGTGATATTTTACCAAATTCAATCCGATACCGGTTCCCTGAAAATGCAGGGCATTTTTCGCTCTGAAAAAACGGTTAAAAATGTGGGCCTGATCCGCTTCAGGAATACCTATTCCCTTGTCCTGAATACTGATAAAGAGATCTCTCTTTAATTTTATACTTACCTTTATTACTTTATTTTCATGGGAATATTTTATTGCATTATAAATAAGGTTCCTTAAAATAAGGGTCATAATGGCCTGATCGTTAAAAATTTCAATATCGGCTTCAGGTTTTTCAATAACAAAATGTTGGCCGGGTTTCATGATTGTACCGGAATTCTGTATGACCTGATCGAGTAATTCACAGATATTAAAGAAAGTAAGCTCGTACTTTACATTTTTAGCATCACTTTTCTCCAGATTCAGAAAATCGTTCAATACCGTATTCAATTGAAAAATAAGTTTTTTTATGGTCTGGATGTGGTTTTTGATATTCGGACTATCCAGTTCAGCGGTATATTTATCTATAAGTGTTGCTGAGGTGAGCATTCCGCTCAAGGGGGTTTTGAATTCGTGAGATACCACGGACAGGAATTTGGTTTGCAGCTGGTTCAATTCCAATTCTTTATGCAAAGCCTTATTCGCCTTATTTTCAGCTGCTATCTTTTTTTTAATCTCTTGATTCAGTTTTTTATTGGCCTTTTTTATTTGGCTTACCGTTTCCCTCAATTCTGCTGTATGCTTTTTTACTTCCAGCTGAAGGCGGTAATTCTGTTCCCTGATCTTAATTTCTTCCCCTTTTCGGAAACTGATATCTGTTATTGTTGCTTTGGCATAGTCAATGCCCTGATAATTAAAATGGTTCATTCCGATTTCAATATCAATTAAGTTTCCATTTTTAGTAAGCCCCTGAAATACTGAAATACCGCCTCGGCTTTTAACGTATGGCGATATGAAATACTGCTGCAGATATTTCCTGTGTGCTGATTTGTAAGTGTCGGGCAACAACCTGTCTATATTTTGTTGTAACAACTCATTTCTGCCATAGCCGAAAATATCTTCCATAGCACTGTTGTTCATTAAAATAGTACCCTGTTTGTCGACAATACAAATGCCTTCCTCAAGGTTGTTAAAGAAAACGGAATAAAAATCCTGGCCATCTGTAAGCATGGTACATTTATATTGAATAAACGCCCTTATTAAAAGCCAATGAATTTACGAAAAAATAATGAAATTACCGGTAAATATCGGGAATAGTTTCAGGTAATACCCCTTAAATTAAGCATTTGCCATTCCAATTGAACCAGTTTTTCAGAAATGAAAATTAAAAAAGCCTGAATAATTTTAAAATTATTCAGGCTTTTTATGGTGGTGCCTCCAGGAATCGAACCGGGGACACAAGGATTTTCAGTCCTTTGCTCTACCAACTGAGCTAAGGCACCATCGCCTATAAAGCGGTTGCAAATATAATTTTAAATTTAAAAGCAGCAAAAAAAATATTGAAAAATGTATTGTATTTTTGTCTCTTCATACTATTTTGAAAATGAATCTGGTAATCGACATTGGCAATACCCAGGGCAAGGCGGCCGTATTCCTCAAGGAAACTCTCCTTGAAAAAATATTTTTTCCCGGGGAAGAAATCCTGCAAGTCCTACAAAAAATTTATCGGCAGTATCCGATAAAAAAAGGGATTATCTCGAGTGTTGCCGGCCTGGATGAAAATATTTCCGCCTTAATCAGAAATAACTACAACTTTATTTTTCTCGGTCCTGATACCAAAGTGCCGTTTGAAAACCTCTATAAAACGCCGCAAACATTAGGTGTTGATCGTATTGCACTGATGTCGGCCGCTTCGGTGCTGTATCCAAATCATTCTGTTTTGGTGATCGATGCCGGTACCTGTATTACTTTCGATCTGTTGACTGAAGAGAACAAATATTTTGGCGGGGCCATATCCCCGGGAATTGATATGCGTTATAAAGCCCTGCATCAGTTTACGGCCAACCTGCCCCTTTTAAACAAAGAAGAGGAGATCCCCATTGTTGGAGATACGACAAAATCGGCTATGCATTCAGGTGTTTTAAATGGAATTATTCTGGAAATAGACGGAATAATTGCTCAGCAAAAGCATAAAAACAAAAAATTAACAGTGATTTTAACAGGGGGCGATACAAATTTCTTGTCAAAAAAGGTAAAAAGTACCATCTTTGCCCAGCCAAATTTTTTACTGGAAGGATTGAACAGCATTTTGATACATAATTTCGACGAATGATTAAAAATATATTTGCAGTTTTTGCAATCTTTTGCAGCGCAATTGGTATCGCACAAAAAAACAGTTCTTCTCCTTATTCATTTTTTGGTATTGGCGATCCATTGACTTTGAAAAGCGTGGAAGAGACGAGCATGGGAAGGATTGGCGGAGCCATGGACAGTCCTTACCGTCTGAGCCTTACCAATCCGGCTTCTTATGCCTCGCTGCTGTACACGACCTACGTATTTGCAGGAGCCAATAACTGGACCATCTTTGATGATGGTACAGATGACCAAACCAGTTCAAATGCCAGTTTTACATACATTGCGCTCGGAATTCCTATGAAAGGAAACCAGGGCCTCGCTTTTGGCCTACAGTTAAATACTGCTGTCGGTTATTCTGTGTTGTCCTATGCCGAAAATGAAGAAGGGATTATAAATGAACGAACAGATTTTGAAGGAAGCGGCGGGACCAATCGTGCTTTTTTGGGCTACGGTTATAAATTTCCCTTTAATTTAATGCTTGGGGCTGAAGCTGCTTATATCTTTGGAGGAATTGACAACAGTGTGACCAACAGGCGTTTAGGCGTTCAACTGGGCACAAAATACAAGGTAGATTCATATGTTGATGGTTTTGAATTCAAGGTAGGTGCGCAGTACAATGTGGCATTACCGGATGAGTTAACATTAAAAATGGGTGCCAGCGCTACGCTCAGTCACGAGTTGACGGAAGATGGAAAGGAGATCTTATATTCGATAGAAAATACAAACTTGGCAGTGGATATTCCTGTGGATACCTTGTATAACAATCCTTTCAAATCCGCAATTTCATATCCTTTAAAGTCAGTATTAAGTGCCGGTATCGGTAAAGAAAACAATTGGTATGCAGGGCTCGAATACGAGTTTATGGATGCCCTGGATGTGGAAGGAGCTTACTATCAGGAACAGGATGTGTATCAGTACCAAAGCAATAACAGGATTTCCCTTGGCGGATATTACATACCAAATTTTAATGCTATCGGCAATTACTGGCAAAGAATTACCTATCGGGCCGGATTTCATTACAGGACACTGGGCTTAAATATCAATGGAACTGATATTAACGATTATGGCATATCTTTTGGTGTAGGTTTACCGGTAGGGCTTCAATTATCAAATGTTAATTTTGGCTTTGAATTGGGTCAAAGAGGTGAAAAAACGAATAATTTAATTCAAGAAAATTATTTTAATTTTAGATTAAGTTTATCTTTGAGCGATAAATGGTTTAGAAAAAGACAATTATATTAATTAATACTAACAAATTCTTTGATTATGAAACTTAAATTTGGCCTAGGATTCATGTTTATTCTTTTTTTAGGATTGAATGCCAATGCGCAGGATAAATATGGAAGCAACCCTGAAAAATGTAAAACTGATCTTTCTATTTTTTATGAGTATGCCAAAGTGGAAAACTATGCAGCTGCTTATGACCCTTGGAAATCCTGCCTGGAAATTTGTCCTGCATCTTCCTTAAATATATATAAATACGGCCTGCTTATGGAGGAAGACTTTTTGGACAAGGCTGCCGGGATATTGCCTTCAAAACAAGCCGGAGCAAATGTAGTTGAGGTAGAAGGTGTTTATTACGACCTGTCTAAAATGAATTATGCCGAGTTCGACAAAAGAGGCGCCGAAATTGATAAGTTATACGAAATGCGAATTAAGTATTTCCCTGAAAACCTTGGAAAAGTTTACAGTGACTGGGCAAATTCTATCTTTAAAAGAGGTTCCCTGGATAAAAGAGGAACCAAAGTTTATAAAAAAGACCTCTATGATAAACTTTCGAAGTCATTTAAAGCTGATCCTACCGGTATGAGTGTGAAAAACCTGGCCAATTATTTCCAGGAATATACGGACTTAAATAAAGATACAAACCCACAGGCGGTTTTTGATACCTATGATGAGATAACGGAAGCTGTAGACAATAAAATGACGGATTATTCCAAGTCACTGGATCAGCTTACGGCAAAAGAGGCTGCAGGAACAACCCTTTCAAGTAAAGAAGCAAGTGCTAAAAAAGCCGCTGAAATTAATTTGACCGCGTTGGGCCAGGTAAGCGCCTACCTCGACAATACACTTACTGAAGTAGCAACTTGTGAAAGACTGATTCCCTTGTACACTTCAAATTTCGAAAAATACAAAAATGACCCGGTTTGGTTAAAAAGAGCTGTATCCCGTTTGAACAGCAAAGAGTGTACTGAAAACAGTTTATACCCAAAAATGGTAGAGGCATACGTTCACGCCGCTCCTTCCTCAGACGCCTATGTCTTTTATGCGGGAATTTTATTGGATAATAAGCAAGATACCAAGGCCGTCGAATATTTTGACAAGGCAATTGGCTTAGAAACAGATCCTTATAAAAAAGCGAACTACTACTACAAAATGGCTTTGATCATGAAGAGCAAAGGTAATTCAAGCCGTTCAAGAGAGCTCGCTTATAAAGCGCTTAAAGAAAGACCAAGTATGGGTAGTGCTTATTTGTTAATTTCCAACTTATATGCCGCCAGCGCCAATTCCTGCGGAACAGATGAATTCTCAAAGAGAATGGTCTATGTGGCTGCTGCCGATAAAGCGAGAAAAGCAAAGGCCGTTGACCCCGGAATCACGGATACTGCGAACAGATACATATCCAGTTATATGGCAAATGGCCCTTCAACAAAACTCATATTTACCGAGGGTAAGGTATCTGGAACATCGTATACGGTTGGTTGCTGGATTGGCGAAACAACCCAAATTCCTTAATCTACTATATGATTAAATTGGGTTTTCATCATGTAAAAAACATTGCCACTTTGATTTTAGTGGCAATGTTTTTTTCTTGTGGGAATGAACTAAAAGAAATTGAAGATTTTCTTGCTGAAAAAAACTTTCCGGTCGGCGCTGCTCATGGTATCCACCTGATACATACAGATTCCGGAAGGGCTGTAACCAAATTGATCACACCGAAAATGAATGATTTTTCAAACAGAAAAAACCATCCCTATACAGAATTTCCGGAAGGACTTACCATTATAACCTATGATAAAAACGGGGACTCTGTAACCCTAAAGGCAAATTATGCCATCAATTACAGCAAAACAAGCATCTCGGAAGCAAAAAATGGTGTACTCGTTCAAAACCACGCTAAAAAATCCATCTTAAAATCAGATCAGCTTTTTTGGGATGCAAATGTACATTATCTTTACACTGAAAAAGACTTTACTTTAATCACAGAAAAAGATACGATCCGTGGCAAGGGCTTTGAGGCCAATGAGGATCTTACCAAGGTAATCATGAAATCTGTTAGGGGTATAGTTTATGTAACCGAAAATCAGAACCCATGACAAAATATTTTAAATTTTTTGAAATTGCCTATCTCATTATCGCGATTTTCTTTGTTGTAGAAACTTTTTTGACCTGGAACGTTGAGAGAGAAAAGGCCTACCTGTACCTGATTTTTTCTTTACTTGCTGTATTTATGTATTTTTTCAGGAGAAAATATCGCAAAAAGTTTGAGAATCAAGACAGATCACGAAAATGATATCATCTGTTTTTATCATTCTCCTTTCACTTCTGTTTTCAGCTTTTTTTTCGGGTATGGAAACTGCCTTTGTTGCCTCCAACAAAATGCAACTCGAAATTGAAAAGAAAAAAGATACTTTCCTTGCCGGGATATTGACAAAAATTACCCGGAACCCATCCCGTTTTATTACAAGCATGCTCGTGGGCAATACAATTTCCCTGGTCGTGTACGGTTTTTTTATGGGTAATCTGATTCTGGCATTTATTAAACCCTTCTTTGATCATGACATCGCCATACTGCTGATTCAGGCCCTTATTTCTACATTAATAATACTCATTACAGGTGATTTTTTGCCAAAACTTGTTTTCAGGTCATTTTCCAATGAAACTTTGAAGATTTTTGCCATTCCAGCCTACCTGTTCTACCTGCTTCTTTTCGTCATTTCTGATTTTATCATGTCCATCTCCAATTTTATCCTCAAAGTTTTTTTCCATATTAAACAGGATGAAGTGCAACTGGCTTTTGGTAAAGTAGAACTCGAAAATTATATCTCGGAACAAATTGAGTCTGCCAGGGATGAGATCGACGCAGAAATTCAGATCTTTCAAAATGCCCTTGATTTTCATAAGGTGAGGGCCCGTGAAGCGATGATCCCGCGAACAGAAATTGTTGCCATTGAATTGCATGAATCTATCAGTGCCCTGAAACAATTGTTTGTTGAAACTGGTTTAACCAGAATTTTGGTATATAACAACTCCTTTGACGATATTGTAGGATATGTCCATACTTTTGACATGTTTCATAAACCCAGAAGTATCCGTTCAGTTGTTATGCCACTGGAAATGGTGCCTGAGTCGATGATGATCCATGATGTCTTAAACGATCTGATCAAAAAGCAAAAAAGCATCGCCATTGTTCTGGACGAATACGGCGGTACTTCTGGCCTGATTACCGTGGAAGATATCGTTGAAGAACTGTTCGGTGATATCGAGGACGAGCACGATACTTCAATATTTCTGGAAGAAAAAATCAGTGATACCGAATATAAATTCTCTACCCGGCTCGAGGTGGATTATCTGAATGAAACTTATGACCTCAACTTAAAAGAAGATAATGCCTACGACACCCTGGGTGGGCTGATCATGCACCATACAGAAGACATCCCGGACCAGGATGAGGTCATAGACATCGGGGATTTTCAATTTAAAATACTCAAGGTATCTGCATCAAAGATAGAAGAAGTTCATCTTAAAATCCTCCATCCCGAAACCTAACAATTTGGGGCACTTAAAATTAATCCAAACTACTTTTATAATTAAAAGGTATATCGTATTTTCGCAGCCTAAATTTTAAAGAAAGGAAAATGGCAGTTTTATCAAAAATTCGGGAACGATCAGTTTTTTTAATCATTATAATTGCATTGGCACTGTTTTCATTTGTTTTAAGCGGCATCTTTGACGCCAACAGTCCGCTTTTTAACAAGAACGTAAATGATCTCGGCGGTGTGGATGGCGATCCGATCACAAGAGAAGAATTTGCTCAGGAAGTTGATCTGATCAGGGCGAGAAGCAACGGCCGGTCAAACGAAATGCAAAATGTTGAAATTGCATGGAACAATCTGGTTCTTGCGAAACTATATAAATCCCAGCTTGAAAAATCAGGGATCATTGTTGGTGAAAAGGATATCTGGGATGCAATCGTTTCCCAGGTGCAGATGCAAAACAGTCCTATGTTTCAGAATGAAGCCGGACTTTTTGACGAGGAGAAACTGAAAGAATATGTGGCCACACTTAAAGAAAATGCCGGAAACAGCGATGAAGACCGGATGGCCTGGATGAGCTGGCTCAATTATGAGAAGAACATCAAGACCAGCATTGAGCAAAACACTTATAATGCACTGATTAATGCCGGATTGAACAGCACCACCAAAGAAGCAGAAAGAGACTATTTCTTCAAAAACACAAATGTTGATATTGATTATGTATATGTTCCCTTTACTTCAATTGCGGACAGTTTGATCACCATCACCAACGATGACATAAAAAATTACATCAAGGAGCGCCCGAAGCAGTTTACTTCAGAACCTTCAAGAGATATTCAGTTCGTTCACTTTACCGTGAAACCTTCTGTAGAGGATGAAAACGAGATAAAAGCTGAACTGAGCGGTCTTCTGAACAACAAAGAAGAATATAGCACGGCAGCAAAAGCCAATGTAACTGTACCGGGCTTTACGGAGACTGAAAACCTGGCTGATTTTTTCGGCACAAACAGTTCCGACCTACCTCTGGATAAAAACTATTACACCAGGGCAAATGTATCAAAAATTCTGGCCGATACTTTATTTAACAGACCGGTTGGCACTGTTTACGGACCTTATAAAGAAAATGGTTTCTACAAGATCTCAAAGGTAACCGCTGTCAAACAGCTGCCCGATTCGGTAAAAGCCAGTCATATTCTGATTCCTTTTGTAGGAACTCCAACCGCAGATGCTACCACGATAAGAACATCGGAGGAGGCAAAAGTTTATGCTGACAGTATTTCGAGTCTTGTCAGCACGGATAAGACCCGATTTGACCAGCTGGCAAGGGAGATTTCGGTAGACAGGTCCAGTGCTGAAAACGGAGGCGATTTGGGATGGTTCGTATATACAACCATGATTCCTGAATTCAGAGATTATGTTTTTGAAAACAAAGTTGGAGATGTAGGTGTGGTCAAAACCCAGTTTGGATACCATATTATCAGAATAGACGGTCAAAAAAATCCGCAATCCACTGTGCAGCTGGCCACTTTTGCAAAGAAAATAATTCCGTCCGAAAAAACAGAGAGTGAACTTTTTGAAAAAGCAGAATCGTTTACCTCAGACCTGTCATCCGGAAAGGACATCAAAGAGCTGTCAAAAGCAAATAACTATTTTGCCATGCCTGTACAAAATCTGAAAGAACTGGACCACAATGTTTCAAGTTTGGGCTCACAAAGACAAATCGTTCGCTGGTTATTTGAAGAGGGCACAAAAGAAAATGATGTCAAACGCTTTGATATTGAAAATGGATATGTTGTTGTCAAGGTCGATGAGGTACATGACAAAGGAAGTTATTCATCCCTTGATGTACAAAATGTAAGATCGATCCTGATCACCAAGAAAAAAACTGAAATGATTTCTGAAAGGTCTAAAGGAAGTCTCGAGGAAATTGCGAAGCAGAACAAGACAGTCGTAAAATCGGCTATGGCTCTTTCACCAGCGAGCCCGGTTCTCTCCGGAGACGGCAGATTTGAAATAGCTGCAGGCGTGCTGACAGGGATGGAAGCAAACAAACTATCGGGTCCGATCGAAGACCAGAGTGGAGTTATCTTTGCAAAAATTGTAAAAAATACCCCTCCGGCAGCACTCAATAATTATCTGAGCAACAAAAAGGCAGTTGAGCGTTCTTTGAAGTCAAGAACCATTCAGGTATATGAAGCCATCAAAAAAAATGCGAAAATTGAAGATAACAGAGCCGTGTTTTATTAAATTTTTATAAATAAAATCGGTAAAACCTTTAAATAATGCAGGACCATTCAAATATTTTAAGACAAAAGGTTGTATTAAGTGAACTTTTTATATATTTGTCTACCGGTAAACTTGTTTTTTAAGCTAACCATTATATAAACAGAAAATTACTAATTTAAATTATTTACAATGAAACATTTTAAAAGAATTTTATTTATTGTTTTGATTGCCGCAGGAATAAGCAGCTTGAATGCACAGGATGCAAACAATCCATGGGTAATCGAAATAGGAACAAATGCTGTGGATTTTTATCCAACTGGTGCTGATGCAGATGCATTGGGTACTGTGCCGGCTGGTCAAGATCCTTACATTGGAGACATGTTCGAAGATTTCTTCAATTATGACGACCACTGGAATACTGCTTCTATCATCTCAAGACTTAGAGTTGGAAGGTATTTGGGCTCTGGCTTTTCTCTTGGTTTAGCCGGATCTTTTAACCAAATCGACAAGATCGGAGACTACAGATCTGATGATCTTTCTTACTTTGGATTAGACCTGGATGTAAGATTTAACTTTTTACACGGTTGGTTTGACCCATATTTATTGGCCGGTGGAGGTTACACCTGGATTGATGAAGAAGGTGACCCAACTTTAAATGGTGGTCTGGGTATCAATTTCTGGTTCAATGATTTCATTGGAGCTAACGTACAAACTATGTACAAGCATTCATTTGATGAAGAGTCTATGTTGCCACATTGGCAGCACGCTTTAGGACTTACCTTTAAATTTGGAGGTAAAGATACTGATGGTGATGGTATTTATGACAAAGACGATGCTTGTCCTGAAGTAGCTGGTATCGCAGCTTTCAATGGTTGTCCTGACACAGATCTTGATGGAATTCAGGATTCAGAAGATGCATGTCCAACTGTTCCAGGTTTAGCAGCTTTAAATGGTTGTCCTGATTCAGACGGTGACGGTATCGCTGACAAAGATGACGCTTGTCCAACTGTAGC